>NZ_JAMYRO010000007.1:0-248994 GCF_040321495.1 Mesorhizobium sp. M0408
CCGCTGTCAACAGCCCGCCCCCACAGACTAAAACGCGGCGGGGGCGGGCGGGCGCCGGTTCAAAAAGCGGGGGCCCCCAGCCCCCCCCCCCCCCATCCCCGGCGGGGCGGCATGCCCCCCCCGGCGGGCAATGCCGGCGAGCGTGCCGGCCGAAATGCTGTGGTCGCCGCCGAGAAAGATCGGCATCGCATCGGCGCTCGCGGCATAGGCCGTTTCGCTGATTGCCGCCGTCCAGGCCGCAATTTCCGGCAGCGCCTTCACCGCCGCGTTGCCGTGTACGACAGGACGCATGTCGGCAGGGACGATCGTTCCGAGGTCGGTCAGCGTATGGCCGAGCTCGGTCAGTGCGCCGGCCAGGCCGGCCGTGCGCAGCGCACTCGGCCCCATCTCGCAGCCCATGCGGCCTGAGCCGGCCTGGATCGGCGCCCCAACGATCGTGCAATGCATTTGTCATACCCCGCCAATTACGATGCCTTTATTGAAGCCGGCATCGCTGGCAGAATGAACATGTCAAATTGGCAAATTTGTCGAAGTGCCTTACCATAGCGGCAGCATCTACTTCCGTTGTGAGCAATCATGGACCACCTCGACGAGCAGATCATCACCTCTTTGCGGCACGACGCCCGGCGCAGCATTTCCGACCTTGCCGTTAGCCTGGGTGTCTCCCGGGCAACGGTAAGGTCCCGGATCGAGCGGCTTGAAAGAGACGGCGTCATCGTCGGCTACACCGTCATTCTGCGCGCCGACGCGGTCGATCAGCGCGTGCGTGGCATCATGATGATCGAGATCGAAGGCCACGCCGCCGATCGCGTCATTCGGGCGCTGGGCGGCTTCTCCGAGGTCTCGACCATCCACACCACCAATGGCCGCTGGGATCTGGTGATAGAACTCGGAACCCAGACCCTGAGCGAGTTCGACGCGGTGCTGAGACGTATCCGCCTGATCCCCGGAATTACCGGCAGCGAAACAAGCCTGCTCCTGGCAACGCCGCGCACCACCAAGGCGCGGCTGTGACCTTCGAGGAACCGCCTTGGGCCTGTAGCGATAACGAAATCCGAAGCCACAGAACCTTCAATTGCCGGTGCGGTTAGAGCAATTCCAGGAAAAGTGTGAAACGGTTTTCCGTTCGGAATTGCGTCAAACAAGAGAGATCGGTTCAGCGTTTCCCCCGATGAACCGTTCTAGGCTCGGACAGCCCTTCTTCGAGGGAGAACAATCATGGCTCACGCCCAGCAGGAACTGGTCGAATTCGTTATCAGCAAAGCGTTCAATCCGGTCGTGCGGGCCAAACCAGACGGAAAATCCGATGCCGAACGCAAGACGCTCGAGCACGTCCAGCAAGCCACGAAGACCGAGATCGAGCGCTATCGCCATTACGGCTCGGCCGAGGAGGTCGCGACCAATTTCAAGCGCGACCTGAGCTCAGATGCCGCCAAAAAGTTGCACTCCCAGCTGCGGCGCCTGCATCTGCCGACGATCGAGGATATTCGCGACGAATTTGAGGACAAAGCCCGCAAGCTCGGGGTCAAGGCCTCGTCGTAGATCCGCGACCGGTCCTCGGTGACGTCCGTCAGGCTGTCATCACAAGCCGTCCTTGGTCGGAGGCCACCCTGACCGAACCGTCTCGGGGATGTTGTCCGACGTCAGATCGCCCCGATTGAGCTTTTCGATCGCTTCATCGGCTTCGCTTTCGTCGAGACCGGAAAGCGGCAACCCGCCGACCACGACGGCTTCGTCGCTCTCGCTGTCATAGACCTCCCAGAGGCCTTCTGAATCCTGTCGTTTGTCGAACGGCATGGCACTCTCCAACACCGCTATTGTACGCCTGCCACCCATTTCAGGGCCTGGGCTTTTTCGTCCTCCGGGAACACCCGCGCCTCGATTTGCGGAAACAGCGCGTCCGTCATTTCCGTAGCTGCCTTGATCCACTGCTTGTCGGAAATCACGGCGGCACGTTTGAAGCGGTGGAGCTCGCCAAGTTTGCTCAGCCCATACTGCAGGTCGCGCCGCAAGGCGCCAGCCGTCATGTCCTCGAAATCGGTAAGATCGGTCAGGACGCCGATGTCCTTATGGTCGCTCAGTTTGGCTTCGATTGCCGGGATGACTCTGTCGTAGTCGTCCGCTGTCACAGTGCCGGTGACACGAAAGGCGGCGACGTTCTGGGGAGCGGAAATCATCTCGATCATTTTTCCCCCGGTTTCTGACTGGCTGGCTGCCTGAAACAAACTCGGGCCATTCGCGGATGTTCCCTGCCAAAGGCGTGTTTCACTTCGACCTAAAATGACGATCGGCCGGCTTCCCCGACCGGCCCTCGGATCACCTGGGTGACGACGGTGTAACGCGTGATTTGGCCCTCCTCGGGGTCCTCTCCGTCGAAGTGGATTTCTGCATTCAGCGGCAGCTGCGCGGTGTTGCCGAACTGCTTGACGGCGGAGACATGCACAATCTGCACGTCGGGGTCACGCGTCATGGCGTCCATTGCCGCAAGCTCGGCCGTGCTGCTGCCGCCGATCCGCCAACTGGCTTCCAGCACTCCCGATCGCCAGATGCCCGAGGAATCGACACCTTGGCCGATGTCGTAGTTGCGCCGTGAGGCGAAAAATCCGGGATAGCCATCCATCGCCGCGTCGTAGGTCCTCGCCTGCGCCACGGCCAAACCCAGCGTCGGCGATAATCGCAGCTCATCCAGCGCCTCCCATCCGCCGCGCACGACGACCAGATCGGATCCGCCGTAAACGGGCTGTCCGTCGTTGTCGGTCGTCGTCCGCTGGGTGCCGTAATAGCTGATCGACAATTCGTCGATCATGGTTCTGCCAACGCTCAGCGTAACGATGTCGCGAAGCTGCGTTTCGAGAACAAGGCCGTATTCGCTTAGGTCAGAGGATGGATATTGGTCCAGCAGCCTTTCGACATCGCCGACCGTCGCGGCGGTGTGCTGGTCGCGGCCCCGCGAAGCGCGCGGTGGCTTGAACCGGACCAGCCCGAGCTCCAGCAGACGTTGCGCTGCGCGCAGCGCGTCGTGGCGTGAAAATGCGGTGTAACCGGGCAGTACGGCCGCGGCGACGGCCCTGCCGAAGCCGGCGTGCCATTCTTTTGGCCGTGCCGCCGATCCGTCCACCAGCTCGTGGGTTATGGCCTTGGTGGTTGCGAGGCGCCAGGGCACCACACCGCCGAAGAGGTCGTCCGGCCCGTTTATGCCCAGTTGGAGCGCATCGACGGCAAGCAGGCTGTCGTCCGGCACGAAATACAGTCGGCCACTGTCACCGCCGCCGTCACGCAGGCCCTGGCGGAAGGCAAAGCCCTTCAACGCCGCAATCGTGCGCGCAACGGCAGCGACGGTTTCCCGCTCGTGGGTATAGATTGTCTCGCCGCCCGGCACGGAGAATGCGACCACAACACCTTTCGCCCCGCTTGGTTGCTTACCGCTTAGCCCGGTCATGTCGCGCCCTTCGTCCATTGCCGAGCCTCTTGCCGCCATTCCGCGGCGATGCGTCCGAACCGAAAAACCCGCTTCCTCGGCGAATGTTCCGGCCAACGGCCGGCTGCGGGTTTGACCAGGTGGCTGCCCGGAACATCGGTGGCTCGCGGTTGTTATGCGGGAACCTCAGCCAGGGAGATCGAGACCATGGCTTTCACGCTCAAAGCTCGATGGCGAAAAAATACCGCCGCGCTATTCCCGCGACGGCGGCAACGTCTCGCCGCCATTGGAGTGGACGGACGCGCCGCAAGGAACCGAAAGCTTCGTCCTGGCCGTCGAGGACCCCGACGCCCCTTCAGGCATGTTCCGTCATTGGGCGGTCTACGACATCGACGCACAGCGGAACTTTCTTCCCGAAGGCACGACCGCCGGCGCCAAGACCGAGAGCCTCGGACACGGCGTCAATGATTTCGGCAATCCTCATTATGACGGCCCCCAGCCGCCGCCTGGGCATGGGCTCCACCATTACCATTTCCGGCTTCTTGCGGTCGACGTCGAGACGCTGCGTCTCGACGAGAAGGCTGCCGTCGAAGACGTGCTGAAACAGGCCGCGCCGCACGTCGTGGGAGAGGCCGAGCTCGTCGGCACATTCGAACGGGCTTGAGACCGGAGCTCGCTGTCGCATGAACTGCGGCGAACGGCCGGAATAATCGCTAAAGCGCGTCGCGTTCGATCGGCCTCATGCGACGCGCTTTAGATTCTTGTTTTTACGCATGTCGTTATCACAAAACCGCTGCACACTTTTGCGCGACATGCATCAGCGGTTCATGTTCATGATCGCGTTCATCGGCATCAAATTGTGGTCGAGGTTGGCCATGATCCAGATCGAGCCGCCAATCACCAGAACTACGATCAGCACGCCGAAGGCAAGCGCTAGAGCGTTGTTGGTGTTGTCCGGCCCCGTCGTGATGTGCAGGAAGAAGACGAGATGCACGCCCATCTGGGCGATCGCAAGCACGACCAGCGCCACCGGAATGCCGGGTGCCCATATCAGGTTGGTTCCGAGCAACCAGAACGAGGCGATGGTCAACAGCGTTGCCAGCCCGAGGCCGATCACATAGCCGCGTAGCCCGGATCCGACTTCGGTGTCGCCGAGGTATTCGTCACCCGGCGCCGTATCGATGTCGTAGCGCTCCAGCCCATCGGTGTCGCGCCGTTGCGCGTGGCGATCGTCCGCATTGCTCATCGACTTGCTCCCAGGAGATAGACCACCGTGAACAGGGCGACCCAGATGATGTCGAGGGCGTGCCAGAACAGGCTGAAGCACATGAAACGCCGAAGAATATCGTCACGGAATCCCTTGGCGAAGATCTGCGCCATCATCGTGAGCAGCCACAGCAGCCCCGCCGTCACGTGAAGGCCATGGCATCCAACCAGCGTGAAGAACGCCGACAGGAAAGCACTGCGCGTCGGTCCGGCATCGCGGGCAACCATATGCGCGAACTCGCGCAACTCGAGCAGGATGAAGCTGGCGCCGAGCACGAAAGTGACAGCCATCGCGACATAGAACCAGGAGCTTCGCCGCGCTGTCACGGCGAGGCTGGCGAGACCGCAGGTAAAACTCGACAAAAGCAGGGCCGCCGTCTCGATCGCGACGTTGCGCAGGTCGAACAGCTCGGCCCCGCTTGGTCCGCCCGCCGTCTTGCCCGCCAGCACGGCGTAGGCCGCGAAGAAGGCCGAGAACATCACGATGTCGCTCAGGAGGAAGATCCAGAAGCCGTAGCCGACGACGATCCGGATCGGTGCCGGGCCGCCGTCGCCGTGGCCAGGTGCATGGCCGTGCCCGCCATGGAGGCGGTAAGGGTCACGCTCTCGAACATCGATCGCGGTCATGGCCTTGGCCCTGTGTAGGTAACCAGCGCCTCGCGGCGGGCACTTCGGTTGGCGCGGTCGATCCGGGCGACTTCGGCGGCAGGAATGACGTATTCGGGGATGTCGCGCCACGCGAATACGACGAAGGTGGCCAAAGCACCGAGAGCGCCGAGCGCCACCATCCACCAGATGTGCCAGATGAGGGCAAAACCCATTACGGTCGCAAAGAAGGCGCAGATGAACCCGGTGGGACTGTTGCGCGGCATCTCGATCGGCTCGTAGTCAGGCTCGTCGCGCAGCCGGTTTTGTTCGCGTGCCCGCTGCTTGATGCTCCAGTAGGGCTCTTCGCCCTCGACATGCGGAAGCGCGGCGAAGTTGAAGACCGGCGGCGGCGAGGGCGTGGCCCATTCCAGCGAGCGGCCGTCCCAGGGATCTCCGGTGGCGTCGCGAAGCGCCGCGCGCTGCCGGATGCTGACGACGAGCTGTACGATCTGCGCGACCACGCCGGCGGTAGTGATTAACATGCCGACGCCGGCAGCCAGCACCCAGGGATACCATGCCGACACGTCGAAATGCTGCATTCGGCGGGTCATGCCGAGCAGGCCAACAGCGTAGAGCGGCACGAAAGTGACGTAGAAGCCGATCAGAGTCAGCCAGAAGGCCAGCTTGCCCCAGCCCTCGTGCAGCCGGAAACCGAATGCCTTTGGAAACCAGTAGGTATATCCCGCGAAGGCGCCGAACAGCACACCGCCGATGATGACGTTGTGGAAATGCGCCACCAGGAACAGGCTGTTGTGGAGCAGGAAATCGGCTGGCGGCACGGCCAGCAACACGCCCGTCATACCGCCGATGACGAACGTCACCATAAAGCCCAGCGACCACAGCATTGGCGTCGCGAAGCGGATGCGGCCGCCATACATGGTGAACATCCAGTTGTAGATCTTCACGCCGGTACCGACAGCAATGATGCTGGTGGCGATGCCGAACGCGGCGTTGACGTCGGCCCCGGCGCCCATGGTGAAGAAGTGGTGCAGCCACACCATGAAGGAGACGATGCAGATGAAGAGCGTCGCGGCCACCATCGAGCGGTAGCCGAACAGCGGCTTGCTGGAGAAGGTAGAGATGACCTCCGAGAAGATGCCGAACGCCGGCAGGACGAGGATATAGACCTCGGGATGGCCCCAGGCCCAGATCAGGTTCACGAACATCAGCATGTTGCCGCCGGCTTCATTGGTGAAGAAATGAAAGCCGAAATAGCGGTCGAGCGTCAGCATCGCGAGCGTGGCGGTGAGGATCGGGAAGGCGGCGACGATGAGCAGGCTGGCGGCGAGTGAGGTCCAGCAGAACATCGACATCCTGAGGTAGCTCATGCCGGGCGCCCGCATCTTCAGGATCGTGGTGACGAAATTGATCCCGGTGAGCAGCGTTCCGACGCCCGATATCTGCACCGCCCACAGATAATAGTCGACGCCGACGCCCGGCGAATAGGCGGTCTCGCTGAGCGGCGGATAGGGCAGCCATCCGGTACGGGCGAATTCGCCGATCACCAGCGAGATGTTGACCAGCAGCGCACCGGTGGCGGTGAGCCAGAAGCTCACCGAGTTGAGCGTCGGAAAGGCAACGTCGCGGACGCCGAGCTGCAGCGGCACGACCAGGTTCATCAGGCCGATGACGAACGGCATCGCCCCGAAAAAGATCATGATGGTGCCGTGGGCGGAAAAGACCTGGTTGAAGTGATCGGGCGGCAGATAGCCGGGCGCCTGGAAGGCGAGGGCTTGCTGGGACCGCATCATGACGGCGTCGCTGAAGCCGCGCAGCAGCATCAGCAGCGCCAGCAGCGTGTACATCACGCCGATCCGCTTGTGATCGACGCTGGTGATCCATTCGCGCCACAGATAGGGGAAATGGCCGGCCAGGAAGACCCAGGCCAGCACGCCGAGAATTGCCAGGGCGACGACCGCCGAGGCGATCATCGGCAGAGGCTGATCGAACGGAATGACGTCCCAGCTCAATTTTCCGAGCATTGTCAGCCTCCTGTCGCGGGCGATACGCTCGGCTCGGGGCGACCGGCCTGGGGACCGGGCGCGGGCGGAACGCCCTGCGTCGCGATTTCATGGAAAAGGTCCGGCTCGACCGAGCGATAGGTCGAAGGCGGCACGTCGATGCTCTGTCTGGCCAGTTCCTGGTAGCTGGCCTTGTCGAGTGCCTGTCCCTGGCTTCGCGCCGAATTGACAAACGCGTCGAAGGCATCCGCTGCGACGGCATGCAGCACGAATTGCATGCCTGGAAAACCGTCACCGCTGAAATGGGCCGACCGCCCATAGAATTCGCCGAGCTGATCCGCCTGCAGGTGAAGCTGCGTCGTCATGCCATTCATCGTATAGATCATGCCGCCAAGCTGAGGCACGAAGAACGCGTTCATGACGCTTGCCGAGGTAAGCGAGAAATGCACCGGCCTGCCCGCCGGCACCACGAGCTGGTTGATGCTCGCCACATTCTGCTCGGGGTAGATGAACAGCCATTTCCAGTCGAGCGAGACGACCTGCACCTCAAGCGGCTTTTGCTGCGAATCCAGCGGCTTCATTGGATCGAGGTCATGCGACCCGATCCAGATGATGCCGCTCAGAAACAGGATGACGAGGATGGGGATCGACCAGACCACCAGTTCGATGCGTCCGGAATAGGCCCATTCCGGCAGGTACCGCGCTCTTGTGTTGGTTTCCCGGAACCACCAGGCAAAGCCGAGCGTCGCCACGATCGTCGGGATGACGATGGCCAGCATGATGGCGACCGAATTGAGCAGGATCGTCCGCTGCGCCGCCCCCACCGGCCCTTGCGGATCGAGCACGCCGCCCTGGCAGCCGGCAAGCAGCCCGACCAGCAAAATCGTCGCGCCGAGGCAGCCAAGACGGATGGCGGCACAGTTTCGAACGATCACCCTCAGCAGCATGAGATCTCGCCGTTTCCTGAAAACCGATTGGAACGTTGCAGGCAGCGTGGCTGCCAACCCCGAATGTGCGCGCCGGTGTGCTCCTGGCGACAGTTTCTTCACGCACGCGGCTCCGGCTGGCAGAACCACATGCGGCGGACGTCATCGTTAAGCGGTCGACCTGTCGAGAACCCCTCCAAATCCTAAAAACCAGCGGCAAATCCCAAGCAACCAGAGCCAAATCTTAAGAAACCAGCGACAGGACCCAGATCGAAGTTATCGCCAGAAACGTGGCGAATGCCAAGGCGGTAAACCGGTTCATGGCCGCGCCCACCGTTGTCCATTTAGTCCGCTCCCCGCGACTCGGCGCTGAATCCAGTGACGCTGCCCAGTGATGCTGCTCCAGATGGCTGCGCCAACCGAACGAATGTTCGTCGCGAAAGTTCCCAAAAAGCCAGATCCATCGCAGCCTTTGGTTGCAGGCCGGCGGCAACGCGATGCGCACCAAGGATGGTTGGGCGGCTTTCTCGCCAAACAGAAGCGAGGACTGGCTTTGCGTATGTAAAAACTACTTGTCTAGGTGAAAATAGTTGCTACTAATCGGCTGGGCCGGCGCATGGCCGCCTCTGGGAGGAATTTCGGCATGACAAGACTGCGCGGCCTCGCGTGGGATCACCGACGCTGCTGGGGTCCGCTCGACGCCAGCATCGGGCCGTATTGTGCCGCCAATCCCGGTCTTGAGATCGAATGGGACCGCCGCAGCCTCTACGAGTTCGGCGAGGGCGCGCTTGGTCCGGTGCTCGGCGCCTATGATCTTGTCGTGTTCGACCATCCGTTCATCGGCGATATTGCCGAAGGCGGGCTGATGGTGCCGTTCGATTTGTCGGCCGAGCAGCGCCGCGGCTTCGAACGGGATTCGGTCGGCGCGTCCTGGCAATCCTACGCAAGGGACGGGCGCCAATGGGCGTTGCCGATCGATGCTGCCTGTCAGGTTGCCTCATATCGCCCCGATCTGCTGGAGCGCTACGGGCCGCTGCCGCGCAGCCATGACGAGGTGCTGGAGCTCGGCCGGCGCGCCTTGAAGGACGGCAAATGGCTTGGGCTGCCGTTGGTGCCGACTGACGCCATGTGCCTGCTTTTGACGCTGGGTGAGCCCCGGGAAGACGGCGACGAGTTCATCGGCGGGGAAAAAATCGAGCAGGCCGTCGGGCAGTTGCGCCAGCTTGCGGCGCTGTCGCACCCGAACTCGCCGAAATGGAACCCGATCCGTTGCTACGATCAGATGATCGCGCATGACGACGTGGTCTACGTGCCGTTCGCCTTCGGCTATGTGAACTACGCCTCTAAGGCAGACAGGCCGTATCTGCGCTTCGCCGACGTGCCGACGCCGCGATCCGCCGGCGCCTTGCTCGGCGGCGCCGGCATCGGCGTCAGCGCCCAATCGAAACACAAGCAGGCAGCCATCGATTACGCGCTATTTCTGTGCTCGCCCGGCTATCAGCGCGGCGACTATGTGAAATCCGGCGGACAGCCGGGGTCGCTGGCGGCGTGGCAGGATACCGAGGTCAACGCGCTCTCGGGCGGCTTCTTCGCCTCGACTCTGGCGACGATCGAAGCCTCCTATCTGCGCCCGACCCATCCGGGCTTCATCAGCTTCTTCCGCCAATGCGCCCCTCATGCCGCGGCGGCGATCGCCGGCGAATTGCAGGCGGCCGAGCTCGCGGATCGGCTGAACCGGCTCTATCGCGAGACCAGGCATGGCCAGCCGCAACGGAGCGTCGCGTAATGGCCGCCGATATTGCCCAGATCGTCGACGAAGGCGAAAGCGGCCGCAACGGCTATCGGGTGCCGGCGGTGGAGAAGGCGCTCGACATACTGGAATTCATGGCTGCCAGCGGCGAGCCGCTGACCCAAACCGAGATCGCCACCGGAATGGGGCGCTCCATTCACGAGATCTACCGCATCCTGCTGTTGCTGGAGAAGCGCGGCTACATTTTCCGGACGCAATCGGACCGCTTCCGCCTGTCGCTGAAGCTGTTCGAGCTGGCGCATATGCATCCGCCGGTAAACCGCCTGGTCGAATGTGCGCTGCCGGTGATGCGCGGCCTGGCCGCCAATGCCGACCAGAGCTGCCATCTCGTCGTGCGCGAAGGCGAGAGCGCACTGGTCGTGCTGCAGATCGATTCGCCTTTGCCGATGCGTTATTCGGTTGCCCTTGGCTCGCATTTCCCGATACTCGAAACGAGCTCCGGCGCGGTGCTGCTGGCGCATTCGAGCCGCGCCGAGCGCGACCGCATCGTCGAACGGATCGTCGCCGCAGGCGAAGGCCAAGGCAGCCGGACGGAAATCGAAGCGCGGCTGAACGAGGTCGCAAGGCTCGGCTATGAAATGCGCGCCTCGCTGGCTGTCGAGGGCTGCACCAACATCTCGATGCCGGTGCGCGACCATACCGGCGCCGTCATTGCCGCGCTCACCGTCCCCTTCCTGCCGCAAAAGGCCGCCCGCTTCGATCGCAGCACCGTCTTCGAGCGGACGAAGGCGGCGGCCGAGACGATATCGGCGGCGCTGGGCGCGGGCGAAGCTGCCGCCTCTTCACGTGCCGACCCGGAACGGCGGGACTATCCGTTCAGCAACTGACAAGAAATACAGGGAGAAGAAACATGAACTGGTCCAAATCGATGCTGTTTGCCTCGGCGGCGGTGCTTGCTCTGAGCGCCGCCGCGGCACACGCCGAAAACATGCCGAAGCGCATCGGCTACGTCACCAACTACGCCACGCATGAGTGGTATCAGAACGTCATCAAGGGCATGCAGTCCCGCGCCAAGGAACTTGGTATCGAGCTCGAGGTGCAGGACGCCAATCTGGACGTTGCCAAGGAGGTCTCCGCCGCCGAAGATTTCATGGCCAAGGGCGTCGACGTCCTGATCATCACGCCCGTCAACGAGGAAGGCGTCGTGCCGCTGCTGCGCCAGGCGAAATCCAACAACGTTCCAGTCGTGCTCGAAGGCAATCCGGTCAAGGGCATGACCACAATGGTCGCGATCTGCGACTACGACACCGGCTACACCGCCGGCGTCGAAGCCGGCAAATACGCCAAGGAAAAGCTCGAAGGCAAAGCCAAGGTGATGAATGTCGGCTTGCCGCTGCTGTCCGCCACGGTGCTGCGGTCGCAGGGTTTCATGGATGGCCTGAAGACCATCATCCCCGACGCGGTCATGGTCCACGACCTCGACGGTGGCGGCAATCCCGATCGCGCGCTCGAGGTCTCTTCGGCGGCACTTGCCAAGAACGCCGACATCAACATCATCTACGGCATCAACGATTCCTCCTCGCTCGGCGGCCTTCAGGCCTGGAAAGCGGCCGGCAAGTCGCAGGACGGCCTGTTGACGGTCGGCACCGGCGGCGAAGGCCTCGCCTTCATCAATGCAATGCAGAACGAGCCGTCCTATCGCATCGAAGCCGCGATGTTCCCGGAAAAGGAAGGCTACACCGCCATCGATGCAGCGGTTAAGCTCTTCAACGGCGAAGAGGTGCCGGAACACATCGTCAGCCCCACCGCGCCGATGAACGGTGACGACTGGAAGAAGTTCTACGACTACGATGGCACCACACGCAAAATCAAATGGGATGCCGTCAATGCGCTTCAGCCACCGGAAAAATGCATGAAAACTTCCGCCGATCTGAAGAAGTAAGGATTCCGGGTAGCCCTTCCCGCACGGCGGGAAGGGTGGCGGATCGGATATGCCGACGGCAAAACAGGGCAACCGTCCTGTTTTGGCCGGCAGTTCCAGACGGCGACGGCACCGATACGGGCCCGGAAATGAAATGGACATGAGCGAGCTTACGCAATCCTCCGCGCCAAGGCGTTTCATTGGCGGCCAGCTGCTGGGCAGCAGCCAGCTGGTGCTCGGCGTGATCCTGGCCGTGCTCTGCATGGCCATCTCGATTGCCGCGCCGCAATTCTATTCCGAGGCCAACATCATCGCCATCCTGCGCCAATGCGCGCTGGTGCTGATCGTCGCCTCCGGCATGACGATGCTGATCATCACCGCGGAAGTCGACCTGTCGGTCGGTGCATCGCTGGCTTTTGTCGGCTGCATCGGCATGGCCGTGCTCAATTCAACGCACAGCCTGACGCTCGGCCTGCTGGCGGCGCTCGCCTTTGCCGGTGCCGTCGGGCTGTTCAACGGGCTGGTCGTCACCAGGCTCAAGGTGAACTCGCTGATCGCCACGATCGGCACCATGATGATGCTGCAGGGCGGCGTCTATCTGTTCACCCGCGAGGCGGTGCAGAACCACCACCGGCTTGCAAGCTTCACCGTTCTCGGCGCCGGCTATCTCGGCGCGATCCCGCTGCCCGTGGTCGTTGCCGCGCTGATTTTCGCGCTGGCCGCGGCAACGCTGCGCTTCACCACGCTCGGCCGTTATCTCTACGCTGTCGGCGCCAATGAGCGAGCGGTCCGCCTCTCCGGCGTGCGCTCGCAACGGCTGAAGCTGTTCGCCTTCGTCGTCACCGGCCTGTGCGTCGGCGTCGCCGGCATGATCCTGTCGTCGCTGATGAATGCCGGCCAGCCGACCGCCGGCCGCGGCTTCGAGCTGACGGTGATTGCCGCCGTCATCCTCGGCGGCACCAGCCTGCTTGGCGGCCGCGGTTCGCTGCTCGGCACGTTGCTTGGAGTGCTCGTGCTGAAGGTCATCGACAACGGCATCATCATCCTCGGCTGGAACCAGGATCTGCAGATGGTGGTGCCTGGAATCGTCATCATCCTGGCGACCTATCTCGACATCGTGCGGAACAGAGCCAATGTCGGTTGATTTCCTTCACCCCGGCGAAACCGTGGCTGTCGACAAAAGCGTGCCGGCGCTGGAGATGCGCGGTATCGGCAAGCGTTTTCCCGGCGTGGTGGCGCTGGACAATGTCGATCTGACCTTGGAACCCGGCAAGATCCATGCCCTGATGGGCGAGAACGGCGCCGGCAAGTCGACGCTGATCAAGATCATGGCCGGGGTCTACGGCAAGGATGCCGGCACCATCAGCCTGCGCGGCCGCGAGGCCGACATCAAGTCGCCGCGCGATAGCCTGAAAGAGGGCATCAAGGTGGTGTTCCAGGAGATCGCGCTGATCGCCGAATTCAGCGTCGCCGAAAACATCTTCCTCGAAGGCTATCCGACCGGCAAAGGCGGCTCGATCGACTGGAAGAAGATCCGTGCCGATGCGGCCGCTCTGTTCAAGCGTATCGGCTTCAATGTCGACCCGGCGGCGCGCACGGGATCGCTGCCGGTCAGCCAGCAGCAGATGGTCGAGATCGCCCGCGCACTCGCCCATGAGGCCCGCGTCGTGGTGATGGACGAGCCGACCTCCTCGCTGACGCCGAACGAGGTCTCGCTGCTGTTCACCGTCATCCGCCGGCTGGCCGCGCTGGGCATCGCGGTGCTCTATGTCAGCCACAAGCTCGACGAGGTCTTCGAGATCGCCGACACCGTGACCGTGCTGCGCGACGGCCGCCACGTCTCGACCAGGCCGATCGGCCAACATACCAACGACACGCTGATCCAGGACATGATCGGCCGGCGCATCGAAAACCTGTTCCCTCGCAAGCGTGGCGCGCCGGGCAGCAAGGTCGCGCTTTCCGTTGAGGGGCTCAGCACCGCCAAGAAGCTGAAGGATGTGTCGTTCGAGGCGCATGCCGGCGAGGTCCTCGGCTTCTTCGGCCTGATGGGGGCCGGCCGGACCGAGCTCGCCAAGGCCATCGTCGGCTACGACCCGATCACTTCCGGCGCCATTTCGGTCGATGGCTGCCGGCTGCTGCCGCACGAAACGCACACCGGCGTCCGGCTCGGCATCGGCCTGCTCACCGAGGACCGCAAGAGCGAGGGGCTGATGGGCGAGTTGCCGGTCTACCAGAATGCCAGCCTCGCCTCACTCGGCGCCTTCGCCAGAATGGGCTTCGTCGACAAGGTCAGCGAACGCAAGGCGGTGCAGGACTATGTCGACCGTTTCCGCATCCGGACGCCCAGCCTGTTCCAGCAGGTCAAGAATCTGTCCGGCGGCAATCAGCAGAAAGTGCTGATCTCGCGCTGGCTGATGCGCGGTCTCAAGGTGATCGTCGTCGACGAGCCGACCCGCGGCATCGACGTCGGCGCCAAGTCGGAGATTTTTGCGCTCATCGACCGGCTCGCCGGCGAGGGCCTGGCGGTCGTCATGATGACGTCCGAAATGCCCGAGCTGCTGGGGCTTGCCGACCGCATCGCGGTGATGTGCGAAGGCCGCCTCACCGCGATCATGCCTCGCGACGAGGCCACGCAGGAGAACATCCTCAATGCGGCAATCGGCTAAGACGATGACGCTTCGCAAAGGGACCAAGCGATGAGCCTGGCAAGCACCGACACCATGAAAGCTGGGCCGTCCATGCTGGCGCGGCTCGTCGCGCGGCAGGAATTGGCATTGCTCCTCTGCCTCATCCTGGTGATCGCGTTCTTTTCCTTCACCGCCGAGAATTTCTTCTCCGTGCGCAACATCACCAATGTGCTCGGTCAGGCTTCGCTGGCGCTGACAGCCGGCATCGGCTGCGCCATCGTCTTCATATCAGGCGAGGTCGACATCTCGATCGGCTCGCTGCTGGCGACGATCGCGCTGCCGCTGATCATCATCATGAACGACACCAACTCGCTTGTGCTCGGCATCAGTGGCGCGCTGCTGTTCGGGCTGATCATCGGCGTCGTGAATGGCTATCTGACGGCCTATGCCGGCATCAACTCGCTGATCGTGACCCTGGGCACGATGTTCATCATGCGCGGCGGCGTTTATCTCTATACCGGCCAGCGCGCTATTCCAGACGATGCCGCGCTCGACAGCTTCATCGCGCTGTCGGACGGCCGCCTGTTCAACGTCGTTCCCTATTCGGCTGTCATCGCCATCGTCCTGCTCGCCGTCTTCGCCTACGTGATGCAGCACCGGCCGTTCGGGCGGCAGATCTATGCCGTCGGCGGCAATCCGGAAGTGGCACGGCTGGCGGGTTACGACGTGCGCCGCGTCAAGTTCACCTGCTTCATCATCAGCGCGCTGCTGGCGACGGTAGCCGGCATCATCCTGGCAGCCCGCGTCGGTTCGGCGCAGCATACGGCCGGGCTGAATTTCGAGTTCCAGGTCGTTGCCGCCACCGTGCTCGGCGGGGTGAGCCTTGCCGGCGGGATAGGCAGCCTGACCGGCATGGCGCTCGGCGTGCTGATCCTGCAGTTCCTGTCCAACGGGCTGCGCGGCCTCGGCCTGCCGACCGAGTGGCAACTGGTCATCACCGGCATGATCATCATTGCCGCCGTCGCCTTCGACGAAGCAAAGCGCCGGCGCGCCATTGGAGGCTGATATGGATCGTCTCAAAGGGAAAACCGCAATCGTCACCGGCGCCGCCGACGGCATCGGCCACGCGATCAGCGAGGCGATGGCAAGGGAAGGCGCGCACGTCTTCCTCGGCGACATCGCCGACGAGAAGGGTGAAAAATTCGCAGCCGAGCTGCGCGCCGCCGGCCACCGCGCCGACTACATCCATTGCGACGTGGCGGAGGAGGCCGACATCGCCGCCCTGATCGACGCAGCCGTCGGCAAGACCGGCCATCTCGATATTCTCGTCAACAATGCCGCCATCGCCATCGGCGGCATGCCGGTTCACGAAATGAGCGACGAGCAGTGGCACCGGCTGATCGCGGTCAACCTCACCAGCGTGTTCCGCGGCTGCAAATATGCGCTGCCGCACATGATCGCGCAGAAATCCGGCTCGATCATCAACATGGCCTCGGCGCAAGGTCATATCGGGCTCGACGGCTGGACCGCCTATGCCGGCGCCAAGGGTGCGGTGATGGCGATGACGCGCCAGATGGCGGTCGAGTTCGGCCCGCTCAACATCCGCGTCAACTCGATCTCGCCCGGCACCATCAACACGCCGATGAACGACAAATTGGTCAAGGAGATCGGCGGCAATCTCGCCAAGGCCTGGGTCAAGATGCATCCGCTCGGCCGCATCGGCAAACCGTCCGAGGTGGCCGAAGCCGCCGTCTATCTGGCCTCCGACGCCGCCGGCTTCACCACCGGTACCGACCTGCGCGTCGACGGCGGCCTCACCGCAGCACCCCGCTACGTACCCGACCTGCTTTGACAACCAACGAGACATGAAATGAACAAAGCCCTCGAAGGCGTCCGCATTCTCGATTTCAGCCATCTGCTGCAAGGGCCGTTCGCCACGCAGCTGCTCGGCGACATGGGCGCCGACATCATCAAGATCGAGCGTGCCGGCGCCGGCGACATGTTCCGCGGCATGACCTTCTTCGCCAAATGGGTCGGCGGCTCCGAAAGCCCGAATTTCCTCGCCTGGAACCGCAACAAGCGCTCCATCGCGCTCAACCTGAAAAGTCGCAAGGTGCATGCCATCATCATGGACATGGCCAAGAAGGCGGATGTGGTGGTGCAGAATTTCCGCCCCGGCGTGCTCGCCAGGCTCGGCTATGGCTACGAGGACTTCAAGGCAGTCAATCCCGGCATCATCTACTGCTCGGGCTCCGGCTATGGCGAGGAAGGCCCCTATGTCGAGCGCCCCGGCCAGGACATGCTGATCCAGGGATTGTCCGGGCTGATCTCCAACACCGGCCGCGGCGATCAGGCTCCTGTTCCGGCCGGTGCCGGCCTGGCCGACCAGATCGGCGCCATGAACATGGTCTACGGCATCCTGTCGGCGCTCTACTATCGCGAGAAGACCGGCAAGGGCCAGAAGATCGAGGTCAATCTGCTCGCCGGCATGCTGGCGCATCTCAATCAGGAATATGTCGCCGTGCTCAATCTCGGCGAGGATTTCGTGCGCCCGAATTCCGGCACCGGCCACCCCGGCATGCAGGCGCCGTTCGGTGTCTATGAAGCGAAGGACGGCGGCTATGTGTCGATCGCCATGAGCCCGTTCAAGACGCTGTATGAAGTGCTGGAGGCGCCGCAGCTTGCTGTCTACGACGATCTGAAGACGCTGTTCGACAGGCGCGACGAGGTGTTCGACAAGGTCAACGCCGAAACCAGGAAGTTTGCCACGCAGGACCTGCTGGCGCGGCTGCTGGCAGCCGACATCTGGTGTGCCGAGGTGAAAGACATAAGGCGCGCAGCCGAGGACCCGCAGGTCAAGCACCTGGGCATGATCACCAGCTACGATCATCCGCGCGGCGGCAAGGTCAGGGTGGTCGCGCCGGCGGTCAAGATGAGCGAGACGCCGGCTACCATAGAGCGGCCGGCACCGCTGGTCGGCCAGCATGGCCGCGAGATACTGGCCGAGTTCGGCCTCCACAGCGACGAGATCGCCGCGCTGGAGGCGTCCGGCGACATGACCGTGGACGCTGCCTGACGATGAGCGTTTACCGGACACTCACTCTGGAAATGTCCGGCCGCGTCGCGGTCGTCACCTTCCGGCGCGCCGATCAGCTCAATGCCATGAACCGGCTGATGCAGAGCGAGATCACCGAGGTTTTCGAGGCGTTGTCGCAGGATGACGGCGTCGGCGCGATCGTGGTGACCGGTGAGGGGCGCGGCTTCATGGCCGGCGCCGACATCAAGGAATACGCCGCCCAGACAGCTATCGAGTTCGACGCCTTCCAGGCGGCGGGCACGCGCATGTATGCGGCCATCGAGCAGAACCGCAAGCCGGTCATCGCCGCGGTCAATGGTTTTGCGCTCGGCGGCGGCATGGAGCTGGTGCTGTGCTGCGACATCGTCATTGCCAACCAGTTCGCGAAGCTCGGCCTGCCCGAGATCAAGCTCGGGCTGGTCCCCGGCGGCGGCGGCACCCAGCGCAGCGTCCAGAAGCTCGGCCGCAACCGCGCCAATTTTCTGCTGATGACCGGCGCCATCGTGCCGGCTTCCGAGTTCGTCGGCGCCGGTCTGGTCAACGAGATCGTCGATGCCGAAAGGCTGATGCGGCGGGTGCTGGAACTCGCCGAGATGATCGCCGCCGAACCGGCCGCAGCGATCGAAGGGCTGAAAGCGCTGACCGCGCATGCCGTGTCGGGCGATCTGGCCGACGGCCTTGCCATGGAGCGCGATGTCCTGGGTGGCCTGTACCGCAGCGAGACCGGCCAGCGGCGCGTCAAGGAATTTGCTGAAAAGAGCGCGACGCGGCCGAAGGCTGCGAAATGACGTCCCTGGTCAAGCAAAACCGGCCGCGCTTCACCGATGTCGAGGGCCTGGCCGCGATGGTCGGCGGCGGCGACGTCTTCGGTGTCGGTGGCCATCATTTTGCCCGGCTGCCGATCGCCTTGTTGCGCGCCATCGCCCGCTTGGGCGTCAAGGATCTTCGCTATGTCTGCTGGGCCGGCGGCCTGCCGCTCGAACTGCTTCTCGAAGCGAATGCCGTGGCGGAGGTCGATATCTGCTTTTCCAGCCTCGATATTTTTGGCTTGCCGCCGCGCTTCCGCGCGGCTGCCGAGACCAATGCCGTGCCGGTCCGCGACTGGACGGCGCTGGCCATGATCCAGGCGCTGCGGGCGGGGCAGCAGAACCTGCCGTCGATGCCGTTTCAGCTTCCGGAGGGTTCGGACATGCTGGCGCGCGTGCCGGGTGCGATCGCCGCGCCCGATCCGATCGCGGGAATCACGACCGGGATCATCCCGGCCTTGCGGCTCGATACGTTCGTCGTCCATGCCCAGCGTGCCGACGAGAGCGGCAATGTCCAGATCATCGGACCACGGGCGCTGGATTTCGCCATGGCCGGCGCGGCGCGCGAGGTGCTGGTGACGGTCGAGGAGATCGTCCCGGTCGGAGCGCTGCGGCATGATGGTCGGCAGAGCATTTTGACCCGCAACCAGGTGTCGGCGATCGCGCTGGCACCAGGCGGCGCCTATCCCGCCTCCTGCCTGCCATTCTATGTGACGGATTATCAAGCGTTGGCGGGGGCGTTCGCGGCCAAGGAAATACCTTTGTCGGACAGCCTGAGCATGCCTTCGGAAGGCGTGCCGGAGCGGGTTCAAGACGCTGCAAAAGTCCGCGCTGAAACAGTCCTCGCAATGCCCAGGCTCGTGCACGGCAACAAGGAGGCGTCCATCGACGAGATCATCGCCGCCCGCATCGCCGCTGAGCTCGACAATGAGAGCTTTGCCAGTGCCGGCGCGGTGTCGCCGCTCGCCAATGTCGCCTACCGGCTGGCCAAAGCGACGCACGCGCCGGACATGATCATCGCCACCATGAGTTGCGGCCATCTCGACATAGCACCGAGCCCGATGATCCTGTCGCTGATCGAAAGCCTCGATTGCGAGACGGCGGTGGCGCATGCCGGCGGCGACGACACCTATTCGACCTACTACCAGGCCGGCGCGGTGACGCATGAGATCGTCGGTGCCGCGCAGGTCGACCGCCGTGGGCGCGTCAACACCATTGCGCTGCGCAAGCGTGACGGCAGCCTTATCCGGCTGCCCGGGCAAGGCGGCATGGCCGACGTCGCCAACATGCATCGCGATTATCTGCTCTACGTCCCCCGCCATTCCGTGCAGTCGCTGGTCGAGACGGTCGAGATTGCCAGCTCGGCGCGCGGCCTGTTGACTGAGGCCGAACGCGAGCCGATGGGCTATCGGACCGGCGCGGCATTGGTGTTCACCGACCTTTGCGTGTTTCGGCTCGACGGGGAGAGCCGGCAATTGGCCGTCATCGAGACCATGCCGTGCGTGACGCGCCAGCAGCTCCAGGATGCCACCGGCTTTGCCCTGACATTCGATGCCGATTGCCGCGAAGTTGCGCTACCCTCGAACGAGACGCTCGACATCCTGCGAAACCGCATCGACCCGCTCGGTCTGCGCCGCCTCGAATTCGTCAGCGCCAGGGAGCGCAGCGCCCTGATCGCCGAAATCCTGGCCACCGACCGGCGGATGGTCGAGCGCTGCATCGCCGCACGGCGGTCGCATACTGCACCGGATTGAAGAGGGGCGGCGCATGGCAAAGCCGTTGCTCGAAATGTCGGCCGCGAGGGTCTTCTTCGATGGCATCTTCACCAGCCCGCGCGTCGCCCATCCGGAAGGCGTGGCCATCCATCGCGACGGCTCGATCTGGTGCGGCACCGAAACCGGCGACCTGCTGCGCCTCGCCGCCGATGGCGGCTCGGTCGAACGCATGGGCGGTACGGAGGGCTTTCTGCTCGGCATCGCCTTCGATAGCGCGGGAAACTGTTTTGCATGCGATTTGAGACATTCGGCGATCTTTCGCTGGGATGCCGCGACGGCTGGTATGCAGCGCTTCGCCTCGGCCGGCATCCGCGTGCCGAACTATCCGATCGTCGACGAAACACGCGGCTGGCTCTACGTGTCGGACAGCGTAGGCGAAGACAACCGCTCCGGCATCTTTCGCTACGATTTGAAGACCGGCGAAGGCGGCCTGTGGTGCAGCGAGACCATGGCCTTCGCCAACGGCATGGCGATGGCGCCGGGTGGCGATGGGCTTTACGTCGTGGAAAGCCATGCGGCCTGCCTCAGCTATGTGCCGATCCGTGCCGACGGCACGGCAGGACCTCGCCAGCTCGTCGTGGACGGCGTGAGCAACGTTCCCGATGGCGTCGCCTTGGCGCCGGACGGGTCGCTGTTCATCTCATGCTACGAGCCGAGCCGCATCTATCGTTGGCGAAAGGATAGCGGGCTCGAGGTGCTGATCGAGGATCCGGCGGCAACCACGCTCGCCCACCCCACCAACATCGCCTTCAAGGGCGACAAGCTCTACACCGCAAATCTCGGCCGCTGGCACATCACCGAAATCGACTTGACGGCGATTTCTTAGATCGGGCCGAACCGGGCGGCGCTGCCCTATCCCAGCCGCCCGTGACTCGATCGGATGCGCAACACCTGCACCCGCGAAGGCAACTCGATCAGGAACTCTTCGTCCCGCTCGAGATGGTGGATTTTCGTCGGATCGCCGCCGGTGAACGCCGCCATCGCCTCGACGTTTTCCCAATAGGAGATCGTCATGAATTCCGAATGGGTCGGCGTGTCCTCGCGAAAGGTCTGAACGCCAAGTGCCTTCTCGATCAGCGGCTTGATGCCGGCCTCGTAATTGTAACTCTCATAGGCATCCGCCTTTTCAGGCACGGTTCTGCCGCGCCAGATACGAGCGATGGTCGGGGGTTTCTCTGTCATAGCCATTGAATTCCTGCTGTCTTGAACCGTTCCGACCCGGCATTCGGCTTGGCAAGGCCAGCCAGGGAATGCATCTGCAAGCGACGGTTTTCGCCCTCCCCGGTCGTTATAGGGGGCGCTGCCCCAGACAGGCCTCCTGCCGACCGGCAGGAGACTTACTCCTGATCCTCGGCGCCGCCTCCGTGGAAGAAGGACCGGATTTCCTTCATGTCGACGCTGCCGTCACCGTCCTCATCGACGGCGTTGAATATTCGCCCGACGAAATCCTGGACTTCGCTTTGAGAAACCGCGCCATCGCCATCCGCATCTACTATGGCGAACATCATGCGCATCCTCGCGCCATGCATCCCGGGTGCAATGCCACCGCGGCCTCCCATCTCCCAACCTCGGTCAGGCGGGCCCATCCTGCAGCCGCGATGCCAGCGGTCGGGACCTCGCCGTTCTGCCCGGGGCGCGCGATCTTCCTGCATTCTCTCCTCCAGCATCTCGGTCATCATCTGGCGCATCATTTCGCGCATGGCATCCTGGCTCTGCCCGCTCATTCCGGGCGACGGTTCGGCGCCACGATCCGGTGCCGGCGCGGCGGGCGCAGGTGGGCTCGTCTGGCCGAATGCCGGCGCGGCCAACATGGCCAGCGCCGCGGCAATTGCAGTGGTTTTGCTTGCGAGCGTCATCGTATTCTCCATCGGTATGAATTGGAGGCTGAACGTGTCTGCATCCAAGCCAAACCGGCTGCTCGCCTCATGGTTCCTGGGCAGTCGGCACGGCGGCGGAAAAGTCCGCCTGATCGCGGCAACGAAAGCGGCTCACCCACGTTGCCGTTGATGCAAAGCTCCACCAGGAGGAAAAAATGGCCGACGATAAGAGCAAGCGAGATTTCCGCGAGCGCGATCGCGTTTCTACGGAAGACGACCGTGAAGTCGAGTATTTTGCCCAACAGAACGGCATCACCGCCGACCAGGTCCGTCAGTTGATCAAAAGCTTCGGCAATGATCGCGGCCGGCTGACCGTAGCCGCGAAGGCGTTGCGAGGGATTTCACCTGCCGGAGCCGACGAGGTGACCAGGGAAGCCCGCCAGCAGGCGACACCTATGCATCTCGGCAAACCCGACGAGTGATGCCGGGGGGGCAACTGCTCTGCCGCTGCCGCGGGCATCAGAACTTGCGGCTCAGATAATCCGAGTCGCGCAGTCCGAACCGCCACTCGGCATCGACAGCCTTGGAAATGCCGATCCGGCGGCCTGTCAGAACGGCGCCGGCTTCGCTCGGCGGCCTGAATTCGAATGGCGGCAGGTCCAGGGGCAGCCCGTCATGGGATTTGTCGATTGCCAGCGCCTGGCAAAGGCGACCCGGTCCCGAACAAAGCAGCCGGGGGTCGTCAACGCCGCGATTGGCCCGCATCACCACCAGCCCGGATTGCGGTTCGATTGCGCGGATAAGCACGGCACTGCCGGGCAGGCACACGGCATTGAGGCACCAATGCAGGCCATAGGAGCGATAGACATACGCGCTGCCGGGGGCGCCGAACATTGCGCCGTTGCGCACCGTCCTGCCACCGAAAGCGTGCGAAGCCGGATCATCCGGGCGATAGGCTTCGGTTTCGACGATGATGCCGCCGACGCCGTGCAAGAGCAGCATCGCGCCGATCATGTCGCGCGCCACGGTGGTGGCGTCTCGGGCAAAGAATTGATGGTTGGTGGTCAATGTGCAGCAGACTCGATCACGCCTGAACTTCAGCAAGGTCCCGGACCGGAAACAAAATGTCCAGCCATCGCGCCACCGAACCTGGGGCAGCGGTATTCAGCGCAGCATGGCTGCGCCGATGAAAACCGCCGCGGCCAGCACGACGATGGCGGCAATCACCAGGACTGGCCCATATCTGCTCGGTTGGACGTCGGGCTCATCCTTCAGCGGGCGCATCGCATTGGCATAGCTCGCCTGGTTGGTAAACTTCGGCGTTTCATGGCGCGCGGCAGGGCTCTTCGGCGGAGCGTTGCCGGCGGATTCCGCGTCCGTTTCCATGGGAGCCGCAGCCGGATCGATGCCCGGGGTCTTGTCCCCTTCGCGCCCGGCATCGATATCGCCCCGCGCTTGAGCCGGGCTTCGCCCAAGAGGTTCTGCGTCGGTCATCGTCGAGGTCCTTTCAGAGCATCGGCCTCAAGCATTCTAACCTGCGTCTCATTTCAAAGTTCCCCCGTTTCAAAGTTCCCCCTTTTTGAAGTTCCGACGAGCGGGAACCGCCTAGGCCTGCTTCCAGGAACAACCGGCGATCGAGCGGGTTGAGCAAGCATCGGGAGAGCAACATGGACTTGGTGCGCCACGCGCCTACCTGCGCGGCAGTTCGACAACAGGCCCAGCGAGTGCGCATGATCTACTTCACGGCCGACACGCATTTCAGCGACCCGCGCATTTTGCGCATCGACCGCCGCCCGTTCGGCTCGCTGGCGGAACATGACCGGTCGCTCATTGCGTTCTGGAACGAGACTGTCGGGCCGGACGACGAGATCTGGCATCTCGGCGATTTTGCCAGGGGATCGGCCGCGTTCGTGTCGTCGCTTCTGGCGTCTCTTCATGGCAGCAAGCATTTGATCATCGGCAACAACGATGCTGCGGCCACCATCGAGGCCACAGGTTGGCGAGCACGCAACACTACAAGGAGCTGGCGCTCGACGGCAGCCTGCTGATCCTTTGCCACTACCCTTTTCGCACCTGGAACCAGATCGGCAGGAAATCGATCGACCTGCATGGCCATTCCCACGGCAGGCTGACCCCGGTCACGCGCCAGTATGACGTCGGCGTCGACAGCTGGGATTTTCGTCCGGTCACGCTGACCGCCATCCTTGCCAGCCGCGGCCGAAGGGCGGCGCGGCAAAGCCGTCAAAAAGTCGAGTGATCGAAAGTGCCGGCCGTGCGTTGAGGAATTTCAACGCCAGGGAGCACGCCATGAACAGACGTGAACTGATCGATGCCGATGGCGGCAATCATGCCGTAAAACCCATTCCGCGCGCCGCGTTCGATAGCACTTTGGCCCTGCTGCGCGAAGGCTATGATTTCATTTCGGCCCGCTGCCGGCGCATGAACACCGACATCTTTGCCACGCGCCTGATGCTGCAGCCGGCAATCTGCGTGCGCGGTGCCGAGGCTGCCGAGATGTTTTATGGCGGCGACCACTTCACCCGAATTGGTGCGATGCCGCAGACCACGCTGCGTCTGCTGCAGGACAAGGGCAGCGTCCAGGCGCTCGACGGCGCCGCTCACCGCCACCGCAAGGCGCTTTTCCTGTCGATCCTGTTGGATGGCGACCAGATCGAGCGGCTCCGCGCAAATTTCCGTCGCGCCTGGCTCGACAAGCTGGAAGACTGGCAGCGGCGTGACGAGATCGTCCTGTTCGACGCCGTAAACCTCGTCCTGACCCAGGCGGCAGCGGATTGGGCCGGCATCCCCGCCGACAAGGATCGCGCCGAACTCTGCCGCGAGCTCAGCGGCATGATCGAGAACGCCGGCGGCGTCGGGCCGTCGACCATGCTGGCGCTGTGGCGGCGCCGCCGGACCGAACGCACTATCGGCGAGCTTGTACGGCGCGTTCGAAGCGGCGCGCTTGATTTGCCGGCAAACAGCCCGGTCCGCCTGGTCAGCGAATATGTCGATGCCGAGGGAATGCCGCTCGATCTTGCCAGTGCTGCGGTCGAGATCATCAACATCATCCGGCCGGTTGTCGCCATCGGCCGCTTCATCATGTTTGCGGCGCTGGCGCTTCACCAGCACCGCCAATGGTACGATAAGTTCGCCGCCGGCGATGAGGACGGGCTGGAAGCCTTCGCCGAGGAGGTTCGCCGGCTTTATCCGTTCTTCCCGTTCATCGGTGGCCGCGCGCGCCACCCGTTCGAGTGGAAGGGTTACCGCTTCCGGGAGGGCGATTGGATTCTGCTCGACCTGCACGGCACCAACCATGATCCGCGCCTGTTTGTGGAGCCGGACCGATTTATCCCGGAGCGCGGCTTGAGCTGGAAAACCCACGGCTTCGACTTCATCCCGCATGGCGGCGGAGATCCGGCGACTGCCCATCGCTGCCCCGGAGAAGCCGTCACCGTCGCGCTGATCATGGAAGCGGTTCGCCTGCTGACGCGGTCGATGGCCTACCGGGTGCCTGATCAGGATATGACCGTCTCGCTTGCCCGCATGCCGGCGCGGCCGAAATCCGGGTTCAGGATAGATAATGTGCGGCGAAAGCCCGGCTGAAAGGCTGCCGGTCGAACCGGAACCTCTGCGGAGCTGAGGCGTTCGAAAATTGCAAGGCGTAAAGGCAAACGCAATGGCTCAGAAGATCACGACAGGCGCGAACGACCGGCCGCGCAATGAAACCATCGGCCAATCCGGCGAAGGCCTGCCGGACGACAGCAGCAGGCCGCTCGAGGTCGACGAAGGCTGGGTCGCCCGGCTGAGAAACAAGCTGCAGGGCAACCCCCGGCAAGCCGGTCAGGCCAACACGGACGAAGTCCCCGTAGACACTCCAGGCGCTGGCGAGAATATTTGCCGCCGCTGTGCAGGGTCAGGCATGATCGACGGCCGCACCTGCCCCGAATGCGGCGGAACCGGCAAGGTGACGACGCCGATAGGCGGAGGCTGAGCAATTCCAGGAAAAGTGTGAAGCGGTTTCCCGTCCGGTATTTGCGTCAAACAATAAGATAGACCGGTTCTGCGTTTCCGCGGAACGATGAACCGTCCAGCGTCGGTCAGATCGCCGGCACCCACTTCCAGAACACGCCTTCCTTGCGTTCCGGGTAGTGCTTGAACTCGCATTCGAAACGCCAGCCGTAGTTCTTGGCGGTGGCAAGCGCCTCCTTGCTGACCGGGTTCATGCCCGTTCCCGGCGCAAACCAGTCCTCCAGCAAGTCGTCGGGGATATAGGCGCCGATCCTCAAAGGCAGCTTTTCGAGGACGACATCCATTTCGGGCGGTGCGGGCACGGTGCGCTCCCTTCGTAGTCTACTCACCAAGAAGTCGTTCGAGGAGGATTGGGTTCCGGGCGATCACCGAGGTGGAAGGTGATTGTCGTAGCCGGGCAGGACAGGCCTCGATGCCGGGCCTTCACAGGACGAGCTACGGAACGGCGGCGGCAAATCGAAAGATGGGCGCACCCGATAGGATTCGAACGGTTTGCCTTCGGAGGGCAGCTAGGCAGAGCGGCACACAAAGCGTTTTTCAATACTCTCATATTTCTGGTTTTACCATCGCGACTAGAAGCCATTGTTCCGGCCCTTGACGGCTGTTAGCAGAATGTGAACATAATAAGAACACAACGCCGAAAGAGAATCGTGTCAGCCAGAGCGCAAACTGATTACCTGCCGATTTTCCTCATCGGGCTTCTCTCTGGGGTCATTTTGATCGGATGTACATTAGTAAGTGTAAATGTAACTCCAGAACAAATTCAGAGTATCAGCATGTCTTATACCGATTTTATTACAGTGATGCTGACAGCTGTGACTGTCATAATAACTATATTGGCAATGTTTATTGCAATACTGGCTATCTGGGGATACTCGCAATTCCAAAAGCTAACCGAGACAGCTTCGAGGAATCATCTCGAGAAGATGTTATTCGATGGGCCCTTCGCAAAGCGGATTGAGACGGCAATAATTCAGCACATTTCCGATCAGATCCAAGGAGGGGAATTGCGCACCGTACTGGCTGAACGGGTTGATAGACTCATATTGAGTGACGCGTCTTTACGCGCGGACAAGGATCAAGCGCCATCCGAAGAAAAACCATTTACAGACTAAGGAGAGTCAAATGATGAGTCGAGAATGGTATTCTTTAGATCAAGGGACGCTGGCGACAATTCAAGCTCTTCAGGACGGAGCGCCCGTTCGTTTGTCCGCAATTGCCAACGCCTTGGGCGTCAGGGTGATTGCAACAAACCTACCTAGCGGAATTTCTGGAGAGATAAGGCCGGACCCCGACAATCCGGTCCAGTTCATCATCAAGGTCAACAGAAATGACTCGGCGCGTCGGCAACGTTTCACTGTTGCACATGAAGTCGGGCATTATCTTCTGCACCGCGATCAGATTGGAGACGGAATCACGGATGACGTTCTATACCGCTCCGGATTATCGGATCGTCGCGAAGCGCAAGCCAACAGAATGGCCGCTGACCTATTGATGCCTCAACAGCTCGTTGATGAATGGTTGGACAGGGCAAGGACACTTAAGGTTGACAACGTTGTTAGTTTCCTCGCTGATAAGTTTAATGTGTCCGAAGCAGCGATGAAGATTCGGCTGGGCATCCCGTGAGATGAAGGCGCGTAGCCATGGATTTTGGGGCATTTAGTTACGTTCCGATTATCGGAGTGCGCCCATCAGAGATGCAGGCTATCGAGGAGCTTTCTCCTCAAGTTAAAACCGGGTTACTTCCTTTTGTAATCCTTCAGCCGTGGACTACGGCGAACGCGTTCGCAAGCACTATAGTGAAGGTTTCCGCTTGCACTTCCGGCAAGCCGATTGTCGTCGATCTAACTGACGATGTCTTCGATGGAAAAAGAAGGCCCGTCCATGACATTTTTGACGCGTTGAGAGACTCCAAAGATGGGTATTTGGCCTGGCGCAGCTTCATAGATGAAAATCCTATGTTTACTCCCACGGTCCAACTGATTGACCCGAAGGAGCTGGTGCCTCAGGTTCAAGCATTCAAAGCAATGGGGCGGGGCGTTGTAATTCGCCTCCACGAACAAATATTTCCTCTTGCAGCTGATATCGCAAAACTCTTTAAACGGTATCCTTCGAACGAAGACGTGTATTTCATCCTTGATTTTCAGCGTCAGGACAAGAACATCCTTAATAAAGCGCTGGTTGCAACAAGCATCTGCAAGGCCATTCGTACTCAGCTGGACGATTGTTATATATCGGTATCAGCATCAACGTTCCCCACTTCGTTCACAGGGATAGTCGAGCAGGAAATTTTCGAGCGAAAGTTTTATAATCTAGTTGCTGGGCAAGTTGGACACGCTCGCAACATCTACTGTGACCGCGCGAGTGTTCGAGCGGAGAAGCAAAGCGGCGGCGGCGGGAGTCCAGCGCCCAGAATTGACAATGCCTTTTCAACCAAATGGAAATTCTTCCGGGAGGCTGATGAGGAGGACCGCGACGAGGCTTATCAGCTAGCTGCAAAACGCGCCACCAAATGTCCAGATTGGAATGATAAGGGCATATGGGGTACCGAGATGATCAAGAAGACTGCGGCTGGAGAAGAGAATGCGATTTACTCGCCGAAAATGTCAACCTCTGCTCGCGTCAACATCCACATGCACATACAGTCGGGTGCGGACGATCAGCCGGGCGAAACCGAATGGAGCGACCTTTAAGGGCTCGCGATTTGGAGCGTCTCCTTCGCTTGACGTCTCCAGAGTTCCCAAAAGAGTTGTTGCTTTTCTTTTTTCTGGATCACGTTGGTTCGTTCTGAAGCAAACCGGCTCAAGTGAAGCAACCCGCTATGGGAGACGTTTTTCCTGCCCACGTGATCCCAAAATCTAGTCGATGTTTCGGAAAACGTATGGACGAACGAAGCCGCGACTGTTTCAAAAATGAGTTTGTCGGAAAGCTCCTGTGCAGCTGTCAGAAGTGCCGTTTTCCTCACTGGCGCAGCGATTGGGACCCCCACCAGCTTTTTTAAGTCGCCAATGGTTAGCAACTTGAGGCTAACAGATTTTGTCTTCGTTGCAGGCGCTAAGGCTTCTCGCCAAACAATGATCGAGCCAGAGTCGCTTGCTGTGAACACGCGGACTCCAGGTAGAATAAGATTTGTGATGGAAGCCAAGTGTTTCTCGTCGGCGACAAGAATGACCTCATCAAAGCACGCCGTGTATACCTCAAGTTGAGGCTTCAGGCGAGTAAGAGAATCATGCTTACTCTTGATTTCAATCCCGATAAGCGTTGAACCATTGTAAATGGCAAGATCGGCTCGCCGCCCGGTAGAGCCAAGAACATATTCTGACGCCACAATGGAACGGGAATCGATCATTCTCCACTTCCGCAACGCGTTTAGGACATCGCACTTTATGCGAGATTCGTAATATTTTTCCGCCATGAACAGTACCTGTCGGAGCCAGAGCGAACAATAGACACGCAGCTACCAAGGGAACCTTAACGTCACGGCCACGGGCCGTGCCGGCGGCCGCCCTGATTGCTCGAACGGAACGCGCTTGGCTCGATCATGGAACTATCCGACGTTATCTGCGACCTTGGGGAGCGGCCATCATCCATAATACAACGGTTTTATATGGCGCACCCGACAGGATTCGAACCTGTGACCTCTGCCTTCGGAGGGCAGCGCTCTATCCAGCTGAGCTACGGGTGCCTTCAGGATCGGTGATCCCAAAAACGAACCAGCCGGTAAACCGGCCAGCCACGGCTTCTTAGCGGAAGCAGGCGCCGGCTTCAACGGGCAATCGCCAGCGGGCTCAAGTTGCCGTAGCAGCCCGGGGGAGACAGACACCGTCCCGTCCGGCGCCACTGCCTGCTCATTCTGTCACGGTAAGCACTGCCTTGCCTCTGATGCTGCGCTGCCGCAGCGCGTCGAGGGCTTGGCCGACGTCCCGCCACGGCACGGTCAGGACTACGCGCGTTTCGAGCCGGCCGGCTGCGATCAGTGCGAGCAGCGAGGCGATGTCGGCGCCAACCTCCGGACCGGAAGCGTAGTAGGCGAAGGTCTGCAGCCGCGCACCTTCGTGCCCCGGAACGAACTGGCGGAAGCCGATGGGCGTGAGTTCGCCGCTGCTCGAGCCGAACATGACGACGGTCCCGCCGGGCGCGATCCGTTCGATCGCGTGGGCGAGGCTATCGCCGCCTACCGATTCGGCAATCAGCGAGAACAGTCCTTCGGCCAGCTCGATCGTTTCGACGACCCGCTCGGCTCCGAGGCCGCGGAGATCGTCGGCATGCCGTTCAGCGGCGACCGCCACCACCGACGCGCCCTGCTGGCGGGCGATCTGGATCTGGAAACGGCCGACCGCGCCGCTTGCGCCGGTAATCAGGACCCGCTGGCCGGCCAGGTCGCCGCCGAGGCGCAGGGTCCGCAGCGCGGTCGTGCCCGCGACCGGAACAGTGGCGGCGGAGACGAAGCTGACGTCGTCCGGCAGGACGGCGAGGTGGTCGGTCGGAACGGCGACCCGTTCGGCCCACCCGGCCTCGTCGACCAGAGCCGCAACCCGGGCGCCGACGGCCGGCCCGGAGCCGTCAGGCGCGGCGCGCTCGACAATTCCGGCGACGTCCTGGCCAGGCACCCAGCCGTTCGGACGGATGTTGAGCAGGCGCAGTTCGCCGCGGTTCAGCGAGACTGCCCGGACCGAGACCAGCGCCTCATGCGGGGCGGGCTCGGACTCACCAAGCTCGGCGAGCCGCAACCCGGTGGCGCTGTCGGAAGATGTGACCAAGGCGAGCATTGCTATCGTCCCTTCTTGCTGCGTGGCGGACGCCAGCCTGTTTTCGTGCGCCGGGCTTGTTGGTCCGACGTTCAGAACGCAAGCAGGGCATGACTGGAAGCCCGCCTGTCGGCTTCTGAGTTACTCATCCCTAATCTATCGACTTTCCTGTTTGAGTAATTTAGATATCTTGGCAGTCGATCGCTAAAATAAGTCAATATGAGACAGCCTCTCCGCTACCCCTGGCCTTTCGATCCGGATGATGTCCTCGCCCCGGCAATCGCCGTGCGCGTTGACGTTACCGAAACCAGGGCGGAGGTGCCGGACCACCGCCACCGCAAAGGGCAACTCGTCTTCGCGCTCGGCGGTGGCGTCACATGTCGCGTTCCCAGCGGCTTGTGGATGGTGCCGCCGCATTGCGCGGTGTGGATTCCCGGCGACATGGTGCACAGCAATATCGCGACCGCCAATGCCCGGATTTTCTTCGTCTATATCGAACCGGGAGCTACCGACCTGCCGGACCGGTGCTGCACGCTTTCGATCTCGCCGTTGCTGCGCGAGCTCATCATAGAGCTGACGGATCGCGTTGAGGACGATGACGCGAGGGGCGAGCTCCTGACCAGCGTACTGCTATCCGAATTGCCGCGCATGCCTGTCCAGCAGCTGCATTTGCCGATCTCGTCCGAGCCGCGCTTGAGGCGCATCGCGGCGGCGTTGGCGCAAGATCCTGCCGATCGCAGCACCCTGGCGGAATGGGCCAGTCGCGTCGCGCTCAGCGAGAGCAGTCTCGCACGTCTCGTGGTGAAAGAGACAGGGCTGACCTTCGGGCGCTGGCGCCAGCAACTGCACCTGATCGTCGCGATGCGCGAGCTGGCCTCCGGCGCCAGCGTGCAGCAGGTTTCGGCCGATCTCGGTTACGAATCGGTCACCGCCTTCATCACCATGTTCAAGAAAGCGCTTGGCAAGCCGCCGGCAAAGTATCTCAGCAGTGTCGCGCAAAACGGCGGCTCTGCGTTTGTCGCCTGAACCCGCACGCGGTCAACACTCGGACTTCAACTGTCACTGCTCCTCGGCATACAGCAGTCGCGTCTTTGCCTCGGAGGTCGGCAACAGGCTGCGCTGGATCAGCGCCTCGACGTGGTCGTTGCGCTGGCGCGCGCTGTCGGCGCCCATCACCACGATGATCAGCCTGTGCCCGTCCGCATCATAGGAGGTGACGATGTTGAAGCCCGAAGCCCTGATGTAGCCGGTCTTGATGCCGTCGACGCCGCGCACCCGGCCGAGCATGTCGTTGTGGCCGCGCACAAGCCTGCCGCGGAACATGAAGTCGCTTTCAGAGAAATAGTGGAAATGCTGCGGGAAGCGGGCGTGCAGCGCCATGCCGAGCACCGCCATGTCGCGCGCGCTGGTGTGCTGGTCGCCGTCCGGCAGGCCCGAGGCATTGCGGAAAACGGTGCTGCTCATGCCGATCTGGCGCGCCTTGGCGGTCATCATGCCGGCGAACGCCTCTTCGCTGCCGCCGAGATATTCGGCAACGGCGACCGCCACGTCATTGGCCGATTTGACGACGACGGCGCGGATCGCCGAATCGACGTCGATGGTCTCGCCGCGCCTGAACCGCAGCTTGGTCGGCGGCTGCCGGGCGGCGTTGTCCGACACCGGAATTTGCGTCTCCTTGCTGATGCGGCCCTGGTCCAGCGCCTCGAACAGGAGGTAGAGCGTCATCATCTTGGTCAGCGACGCCGGATAACGCGGCGCCGTCGAATTGACCTCGAACAGCGTCTTGCCGGTGCCGGCATCGATGACCATGGCGGCATATTTCTGCGGCGGCGCCGGTACCGCCAGCACGCTGTCGGGCGGCGTGACAGTCGTGCAGCCGGCAGCAAACAGCAGCAGCGCCAGCACAGCGACGCATTTGTGGATGGACGAAAAGAACCGGAAGGCGGACAAGTCAGTTCCGAAGGCAGGCAGTTTCTGAGACGAGGCGAAGCTATCTTAACGCAAAGGCACAGTCCATTTGGTTAATATCGGTCTGGCCCTCGAACGGCCCTGTCCACAGGCCGACGTGGCGCCGCCTGATGTGAATTGCCGGCCACCGCGCTTGCGCAACCGGCGGCGAGTGGGCTTTGCTGGCGCCGGCAGAATCGGTAGGTGCACATGGATGCGGTCACGATCACGGCAAAGGGCATTTCGGTATCGGTCGATCTTGCCGTCGGCCATCTCGCCGACATGGCGGTCGATATCGATGGCCATCGGCTGAAGCCGCTGCATCGCGCACCCTGGGTCGGCGAGCCGCGCGAGATGCTGCCGAAAGACCTGCCTGAAGGGACGGTCCACCTGTCCGGCGATTTCCTCTGCGCACCCTTCTCGAGCAGCGACGTCGAAGCGGCACCTTTGCATGGCTGGCCGGCAAATAGTCGCTGGGACGTCGTCGACAGCGCGGCAACGGCCGACGGCTGGCGCGCCGTCTTCCGCCTGCAGCGCCCGGTTATGGGCGCAACCGTCGACAAGATCCTGACCTTGCGCGACGATCATCCCTTTCTCTATCAGGAACACGTCTTTTCCGGCGGGGCCGGCGCCATTCCGGTCGCCCACCACCCGATGACGGTGATGACGGCCGGCGGCAGGCTGGCCTTCTCGCCCAAGCGCCTTGCCGCAACGCCGAGTGAGGCGCCGGAGCCCGATCCGGCCCGCGGCCGCTCGTTGCTCGCCTACCCGGCGCGAACCGCCGACCTGACGCGCTTTCCCGCCGCCAGCGGCGGCACGATTGACCTGACCACCTATCGCATGGACCAGCTGCGTGAGGACTTCGTGACGCTGGTCGAGGCCGATCATGGCGGGCCGGGCTGGACCGCGCTGGCGCGCCAGGCGGAAGCCGATCTCGTGCTGGTGCTGAAGAACCCGGCCGAACTGCCGGTCACCATGCTGTGGGTCAGCAATGGCGGGCGTGACTATGCGCCATGGAGCGGCCGCCACCGCGGCGTGCTCGGCATCGAGGACGGCCGCACGGCCGTCGGCCACGCCGCATCGCTCGGCGACAATTGGCTGAAGCGCGAAGGCGTGGCGACCGCCTTTGCCCTTTCCGAAGGGCGCCGCTTTTCGTTCCGCCATGTCATCGGCGCACTGCCATGGCCATCCGGCGAGCCGCCGCACGACGTCACGACCTCGCCGGGCCGCATGCGCATCCTGGCGGCTGACGGTGCCGTGCGCGACATCGGCTTCGACGGCGATTTCCTGCGGATCGGTCAATCCAGGCCCGATTGAAGGCTTGGCACAATCCGGCGTTTGAAATTTTCAAAAACTGCCGCCAAAATGCGCCAGAACCATCTTATGGATGCCAATGTCAGAAATCGCCCACATCGCTGCTGTCATTTTCAAGCGCGCCGGCAAGGCACCGCGCTTCATCGTGGCCATTGCCGGCCCTCCCGGCGCCGGCAAATCGACATTGTCGGCAGGCTTGCACGACTTGCTGCTGGAAGGCACGGCGGAAGTCGTGCCGATGGATGGCTTCCATTACGATGATGTCGTTCTCGAGCGGCGCGGCCTTCGCGCGCGAAAAGGTGCTCCGGAAACCTTTGATTTTGCCGGCTTCGAAGCGCTGCTGAAGCGCATCCGCGCCGGCGAGCCGGATATCGCCATCCCAGTCTTCGACCGCAGCATGGAGCTGTCGCGCGCCGCTGCTGCGATTGTCGCCGCCGACACCAAATTCATTCTGGTCGAAGGCAATTATCTCCTGCTCGACGAGGAACCCTGGACGCGGCTGGCGCCGCTGTTCGACTTCTCGATCTTCGTCGATGTGCCGCGCGCCGAGCTCGAGCGCCGACTACTGGCGCGATGGCACGAGCACGGCCGCTCCGACGAGGACGCGCGCGCCTGGATCGCCTCTAACGATATGCCGAACATCGACCGCGTGCTTGCCCGTCGGCGGCCCGCCGACCTGGTGGTCGGCGACCTGGCCTGACTTGCAAGGAACCGCCCGGCCGGAACCTTGACAGTTTCAGGCCGTTATCCCGGACACGGCAATTGTGCCCATGAGGGAACCGTTCGATGGAAACCATGGCAAGAAAGCCTGCGCCCGCCAAGGGCAGGGCAACACGATCAAAAGCAACTCGCGCGAAAACCAGCGCCGGTCCGGCAGCGGCGGCGCGTTCCAAGGAGGCGGCAAAGCCCAGCTTTGGCAAGGCAGCGCCGAAAAAGGTGATGCCTGCCGCGACCAAAGCCGCAGCTCCCAAAGCCGCCAGCCCTAAAAAGCCGGCAAGCAGAGGATCGATCGCAGGCAGCGCAATGCGCACCGTCAAAACGACGGCCAACGTCGCCGCCGGTGCCGTGCTTGCCACCGCCAAAGGGGCGGCGTCGCTTGCCGCTTCCGTAGTCGGCAAGAAACCCCGGACCAAAGCAAAATAGCCGAGCGGAATCGGCGTAAGATCAGCTTCTGGCCGGAATGGTGAGGCCCCTCTGCACCGCTGGACGAGCGAGGCCACGCTCCAGCCATGCGCCCACGCTGGGGAAATCGTCGAAACCGACGAGTTCCCGCGCCTCGTAGAAGCCGATCAGATTGCGCACCCACCCAAGCATCGAAATATCGGCGATGGTGTAATCGTCGCCCATGATCCAGCTGCGGCCCTTGAGCCTCGTTTCGAGGACGCCGATCAGCCGTCGCGACTCGTCGCGATAACGTTCCAGCGGGCGCTTGTCGGCGATTTCGCGCCCAGCGAATTTGTGGAAGAATCCGACTTGGCCGAACATCGGCCCGATCGAAGCCATCTGGAAGAACACCCACTGGATCGTCTCATAACGCAGCGTCGCGTCTGCCGGGACCAGCTTGCCGGTCTTGTCGCTGAGGTAAAGCAGGATGGCGCCGGATTCGAACAAGCCGATCGGCTTGCCACCCGGGCCGTCCGGATCGATCATCGCCGGTATCTTGCCGTTCGGGTTCAAAGACAGGAATTCCGGGGTCCAGCTCTCGTTCTTGCCGATATCGACGGCATGCGGCTCGTAAGGCAGGCCAAGTTCCTCCAGCGCGATCGATATCTTCACCCCGTTCGGCGTCGGAAACGAATAAAGCTGGATGCGGTCGGGGTGGCTCGCCGGCCAGCGCCTAGCAATCGGAAACGCGGACAGATCGGTCATCGAAACTCCTGGTAGGAGACCGCGCCGAGCGGCACGGTCATGGCGGGTCGCAGAGAGTTAGGCGCGACGCCTGGCGCGATCAATATGCGCATGGAAAGTTTCGCCGGCCCCGGTGAAGGACCCGCAAGGGGTGCGGTCACACGGCCCTGACCGCCAGCACCGCATTGGTGCCGCCGAAGGCGAAGCTGTTGCTGATCGCGGTGCGCACGGTGCGTTCGCGCGCCACGTTCGGCGTGATGTCGAGATCGCAGTCGGCGTCGGCTTCCCGATAATTGGCGGTCGGCGGCACGATGCCTTCGCGGATCGCCATCACGCAGGCGATCATTTCCAGCGCGCCGGAGGCGCCGAGGCAGTGGGCGTGCATCGATTTGGTCGAGGACACCGAAAGCTTGTAGGCATGGTCGCCGAACACGCGTTTGATCGCCGCCGTCTCGATCTGATCGTTGGCCTTGGTGCCGGTGCCATGCGCGTTGAGATAGTCGACGTCCTCGGGATTGAGCCCGGCATCGACGAGGCAGAAGCGCATCGCCGCCTCAGGCCCTTCGATGGTTGGCGCGACGATATCGGAGGCGTCGGCGGAAAGGCCGACGCCGGCGATTTCGGCAAGGATGGCGGCGCCGCGCGCCATGGCATGCTCATATGTTTCCAGCACCACCATGCCGGCGCCTTCGCCGAGCACGAGCCCCTGGCGGTCGGCCGAAAACGGCCGGCAGGTGTCCGGCGACAGCACCCGCAGGGCCTCCCAGCCCTTGAGGATGCCCCAGACCAGCGGCGCATCGGTGCCGCCGGCGACCATGACGTCGGCCCGGCCGAGCCTGATCTGATCGACCGCCGAGGCAATGGCGTGGTTGGATGACGAGCAGGCAGAGGTGATGCCGAACACCGGCCCGCGCAGACCAAGATTCATGCTGACATGGCCGGCTGCAGCGCCCGGCATTACTTTCGGGACGGTGAAGATGCCGGCGCGGTTCTTGCCTTCGAGCAGGATGGCGCGATAGTTCTCTTCGATTGCCTCCCAGCCGCAGACGCCGACGCCGACGATGGTGCCCATCCGGTAGGTGTTGGCCGCGTGCGGGTTCAATCCCGCCTGCTGTGCCGCCTCCCGCGCGGCGATCGTCGCCAGAAGGCTGAAGCGGTCCATCGACACGACCTGCTTGCGGTCGATGCCGTGCTCGGGAAGCGCCTTGATTTCGCAGCCGACCTTGACCTTCAGATCATGCAGCAGCGGATTGTCGATCGCGCCGATTGCCGAACGGCCGGCGCGCATTTCATTCCAGATTGCCGGTGCATTGGTGCCGAGCCCGCATAATCCGCCGATGCCCGTGATGACGACGCGCTTGTGCATTCAGTCAGGCTTTTTTCGCGATCAGCGCGCGAACCGCCTCGACCATGTCGCCGACATTCTTCAGATTGCTCCAGGCATCGACAGTGTTCATCTCGATTTCGATGCCATACTCTTCCTCGAGATCGAAGATGATCTCCGTCAGTTCCAGCGAATGGATGCCGAGGGCGGTCAGTTCGGTACTGGTGGTGATTTCCTCGCCGCCCGGCTCGGCATGAGCCTTGATCTTGGCGATGATATCGTTTGCCAGCTGGTCAGCCATTCGGTTTCTTCCCCAACTCTGTCGTTTCCCGACGCCAACTGATCAGCGCCCCTTTTGTCCTCGATTACGTCGTCATCGTCGCCTTTTACCCCCGCCAGGCGCCGGTGACCGTACCAAGGTGGCTCCCTCTATAGAAACCGAAACGCTGTCAAGCAACAAGCTATATATCGACAAAGCCGCCGCAGTGCTTAACGTTGGTGTCGTGGATACGATCGCATATAGCTTGACTTCAGTGCCGCCGGCCCAGCGTGTTGCCGGCGTCGCGCGGCTTGGCTGCGACTGGAACGGAGGCCGCACGCGTCTTCGGCGTCTGTACCAGGACGGTTCGGCCAAGATCCGCATGCCGGCGGTCTCGGCCGATCCGCTCGAAGCCGTCCTGATCAACACCGCCGGTGGGCTGACCGGTGGCGACCGTCTCGCCTGGGAGGTCGATGTCGGTGCCGGCGCCTCCGCAACCATAACAACGCAGGCCTGCGAGAAAATCTATCGCGCCGCATCCGACCGCGCCGAAGTGCGGGTGCAGCTGACTGTCGGAGAAGACGGCCACATTGCCTGGCTGCCACAGGAAACCATCGTCTTCGACCGCTCGGCCTTTGCCCGCAGCCTTGACGTGGAGCTTGCCACCGGAGCCGAGGCGCTGATCCTGGAGGCTACCGTCTTCGGCCGCCTGGCCATGGGTGAACGGGCTTCGCAAGGCCATTTCCACGACCGCTGGCGCGTCCGCCAGGACGGGGCGCTGGTCCATGCAGAGGAGTTCCGCATCGGGCCGGACATTGCGGCCACCTTGAACCGTCCCGCAGCGGCCGGCGGTGCCGTCGCCGTGGCGACGCTGCTGATGGTGTCGCCACGGGCAGAGGCTTTGCTCGAGCCGGCCCGGGGCATAGTCGGCGGCCAGGGCGGCGTCAGTTTCTGGAGCGTGCGGAAATCTGGCAAGCTTCTTGCGAGGCTGTTCGCTGAGGACGGCTACCAGCTCCGCAAGCGGCTGGTGCCGCTTGTCGAATTGCTCAACGGACGGGCGGGCCTGCCCAAATTATGGTCACTCTGATTTCGATTGTGCCACCGCAGGAAAAAGCATGAATCTGACGCCGAGGGAGAAAGACAAGCTGCTGATCGCCATGGCGGCGATCGTGGCCCGCAAGCGGCTCGAACGCGGCGTCAAGCTCAATCATCCGGAAGCGATCGCGCTGATCACCGATTTCGTCGTCGAGGGTGCCCGCGACGGCCGCGCGGTCGCCGAGCTGATGGAGGCCGGCGCCCATGTCGTCACCCGGGCCCAGGTGATGGAAGGCATTGCAGAAATGATCCACGATGTGCAGGTCGAGGCGACGTTTCCAGACGGCACCAAGCTGGTGACCGTGCACGAGCCGATCAGATAACACCGCCAAGGAGAGGAAAATGCTTGAGCTGCGTCCCAACTGCGAGTGCTGCGACAAGGATCTGCCGCCCGATGCGACGGATGCGGTGATCTGCACCTTCGAATGCACCTTTTGCGCCGACTGCGCACAAAACGTGCTCGGCGGCGCCTGTCCGAATTGCGGCGGCAACTTCTCGGCCCGCCCGATCCGTCCGGCAGCGCTGCTGAAGAAATATCCGGCCTCCACCAAGCGCGTCCTCAAGGCAGAGAGCTGCGCTCCGGCCCGCAAGGCGGCGTGAGAGGTAGTCGAAGATGGAAGCTACGCCGATGATCCCCGCTACGATGAAACGCTCAACGCTGTCGGCGGTCCTGCTGCTGGCGGCAGCAATGCCAGCCTATGCCCATGTCGGCGCCGGCACGGTTTGGTCCTTCACCGCCGGCTTCTCCCACCCGCTCTCCGGCCTCGATCACATGACGGCGATGATTGCCGTCGGGCTATGGGCCGCGCTCAAGGGCGACAAAGCGACCTGGGCATGGCCGCTGGCCTTCGTAAGCGTCATGCTGGCCGGCGGCGTGCTCGGCATGCTGCATGTGCCGATGCCTTTCGTCGAGCCGGCGATACTGGCGTCCGTCGTGGCACTCGGGCTGCTGGTTGCGCTCGCCGTCGATCTTCCTGTCTCGGCCGGCGTCGCCGTCATCGGCCTGTTCGCGCTGTTCCACGGCTATGCCCATGGCGCCGAGGTGCCTGAGAATGTCGGCGGACTCGGCTATATGGCGGGCTTTGCCGTTGCCACGGCATTGCTCCACGCCGTCGGCATCGCGGCCGGTCTCGGCCTCGGCTGGCGCTTCCGCGGGCTTGCCCGCGCCGCTGGCGCCGCTTGTGCCGCGATTGGCGCCGGCCTCGCTTTCGGCGTCGTGTGAGGCCGCGATGATCCCCGGCGAAATCATCACGGCAAGCGGCGAGATCGAACTGAACAAGGGTCTGGCGACGGTCACCTTGAAGGTAGCCAACAGCGGCGACCGGCCGATCCAGGTAGGCAGCCATTATCATTTCTTCGAGACCAATGAGGGACTGAGATTCGATCGCGACAAGGCCCGCGGCATGCGCCTCGACATCGCTGCCGGCACCGCCATGCGCTTCGAGCCCGGCCAAGAGCGCGACGTTACCCTGGTGCCGTTCGGCGGCAAGCGCGAGGTCTACGGATTTCAGCAGAAGATCATGGGCGCGCTGTGAGATCGAAGGCGTCGAGCAGTTTCGGCTCAGCCGGGCGGCTTGGCCGCCGCATAGATGACGACCTTTCCCGGATCGTCGAATTCCACCGCCAGAACGTCCTCGGTTTGCACTCGCCGCGAATCGATGGCGTTGAACAGCAATGCGTTCGCCTCGATCTCCTTGCGCAGCTCGGCGATGTCGTCCCGATGCTGCCTGACCTTGTTTTCGATCGCCGGCGGCGGGCCGCCTTCGGTGCGCGCGGCATCGGTAAGAAACACGATATCGACCTTGTCGAGCTTGGATGTCTTGCGCACGGCGGCGATGTTTTCACGCGTGCGGTCGATCGCCGAACTGACCTTGCCGGCTTCCGCATTTGTCTGGGTCTCTTCCTGGCCGACCTCCGAGCCGACGATCCGGTTGACGGTCTCGGCGCTGTCGAGGCTCTGCGCGTTCAGCGCGGCGTGCGGAATGCTGGCTGCCAGAAACGCGGTCGCGGCAATCCCATGCAGCCATCTGGTGTCGGAGAAGGTGGTGATCGCCATCGCTCGTTCTCAGGGTCCTTTTCGAGGCTCGTGTCAGGGCGACAGGACCGAAACGTAACGTCCCCCGTGAAGGTTCCCTTTGCGATGCGGCGGGCTGGCCGGGCGCCGGCCCGCCGCCTCGCCTCGTCAGCTCGCTTTCTTGGTGATCAGCGTCAGCGCGCCATTGGTGCTCATGCTGGCGGCGATCACCTGCGCCGAGGTGAGCCCCTTGGCTTCGAGCGCGGATTTGACCTGCGGTGTCGCGTCGATCGAGCCGCGCAGTTTCTGCAGGTCGGCATCGCTGCGCTTGGCGATCACCTCGTTGACCTTGGCTTGAGTGTCCGCGGGCAGATCCTTGATATCGACGACGTTGATCGCCTGGATGGTGGGCGCCTGCGGCTGCGCCCCGGGCGCGGCAGGAGCAGGCGCAGCCGGCGCCGGACTGGGCTGCTGCGCAGGCTGTTGCTGGGCGCTGGCGGCGGTTGCGAGCACCAGCGTGGCGGCGGCTGCCAGAAGGGTCGTTTTGCGCATGGATGTTCCTTTCCATCGATTGGCAAATGGTCGTTTTGGGGTGGCCCGGCCACCTCAAACGCTAAATGGGATCGGAAAGTGTCGCTCAGCGGGTCATTGCGTGACCATAGGATGGCGGCAATGTGGGGCCCGGCTTCGACAAGCGGTATTTCCGGGCTGTATTTCGGGAGCAATTGCTGATGGCTAAAATCACCCGCGCCGCCTACGCGCAGATGTACGGCCCGACCGTCGGCGACAAGGTCCGGCTCGCCGACACCGAGCTGTTCATCGAGGTCGAAAGGGATCTCACTCTTCACGGCGAGGAGGTGAAGTTCGGCGGCGGCAAGGTCATCCGCGACGGCATGGGCCAGAGCCAGGTGTCGCGCGCGCAAGGCGCGGTCGACACCGTCATCACCAATGCGTTGGTCGTCGATGCCACCGCCGGTATCGTCAAGGCAGATATCGGCCTCAGGGACGGCCGTATCGCCGCGATCGGCAAGGCCGGCAATCCGGATACCCAAGGCGGCGTCACCATCATCATCGGTCCCGGCACCGAGATCATCGCCGGCGAGGGGAAGATCCTGACCGCCGGCGGCTTCGACGCGCATATCCATTTCATCTGCCCGCAGCAGATCGAGGAAGCGCTGATGTCGGGCATCACCACCATGCTCGGCGGCGGCACCGGCCCGGCGCACGGCACGCTGGCCACCACCTGCACGCCTGGGCCGTGGCATCTGGCGCGCATGATCCAGTCTTTCGACGCCTTCCCTATGAATATCGGCCTGTCGGGCAAGGGCAACGCGTCCCTGCCTGCCGCGCTCGAGGAGATGGTGCTCGCCGGCGCCTGCTCGCTGAAGCTGCACGAGGACTGGGGCACGACGCCGGCTGCAATCGACTGCTGCCTGTCGGTCGCCGACGATTACGACGTGCAGGTGATGATCCACACCGACACGCTGAACGAGTCCGGCTTCGTCGAAAACACGGTCGCGGCGATCAAGGGCCGCACCATCCATGCCTTCCACACCGAAGGCGCCGGCGGCGGCCACGCGCCTGATATCATCAAGGTCTGCGGCCTGCCTAACGTCATTCCGTCCTCGACCAACCCGACCCGCCCCTACACGATCAACACGCTGGCCGAACACCTCGACATGCTGATGGTCTGTCACCATCTGTCGCCGTCGATCCCCGAAGATATCGCCTTTGCCGAAAGCCGCATCCGCAAGGAAACCATCGCCGCAGAAGACATTCTGCACGACATCGGCGCCTTCTCGATCATCTCGTCGGACAGCCAGGCCATGGGCCGTGTCGGCGAAGTGGCGATCCGCTGCTGGCAGACCGCCGACAAGATGAAGCGCCAGCGCGGTTCGCTGCCGCAGGAGACCGGCGACAACGACAATTTCCGCGTCCGCCGCTACATCGCCAAATACACCATCAATCCGGCCATCGCGCATGGCCTGTCGAAGGACATCGGCTCGGTGGCGGTGGGAAAACGCGCCGACCTCGTGCTGTGGAATCCGGCCTTTTTCGGCGTCAAGCCGGACATGGTGCTGATCGGCGGCATGATCGCCGCCGCCCCGATGGGCGATCCCAACGCCTCGATCCCGACGCCGCAGCCGATGCATTACCGGCCGATGTTCGGGGCCTACGGCAAGGCGATGACCAATTCGTCGGTGACCTTCGTTTCGAAGGCCGCGCTCGACGCAGGCCTGCGCGGCAGGCTCGGCGTCGACAAGCAGATGGTCGCGGTCGAAAACACCCGCGGCGGCATCGGCAAGCATTCGATGGTGCTCAATGACGCCACGCCGCATGTCGAGGTCGACCCCGAAACCTATGAGGTCCGCGCCGACGGCGAACTCCTGACCTGCGAGCCGGCTACCGTGCTGCCGATGGCGCAACGCTACTTCCTGTTCTGAACCATAGGCGTTAGAACGACCGATGTAGAACATGCCGCGCCAGGCTTATGGACCCGCAACTCCCCTACGCCCACGACATTTTCCCGCATATCCGCATCGTCCTGGGCATGGTGATCGGCCTCGGCGTCACCCGCCTGCTGTCGGGGGTCGCCCGCATCGTCCAGCATCCCGGCCAATACCGGCTCTATCCCGTGCACCTCGCCTGGGTTGCGTCGGTGCTTTTAATGCTGGTGCATTTCTGGTGGTGGGAGTTCGGCCTGTTCCAGATCGAGAATTGGACCTTCGGCAAATACCTGTTCATCATCTTCTACGCCGTCACGCTGTTCCTGCTCTGCGCACTGCTGTTTCCGGATTCGATGCTGGACTACACCAGCTATGAGGATTTCTTTTATTCGCGCCGGGCCTGGTTCTTCGGCCTGCTGGCGGCGACCTATCTGCTCGACGTGATCGATACGCTGCTGAAAGGGCCGGAGCATTTCGCCCATTTTGGCGTCGAATATCTGATCCGCACGCCGGTTTTCGTCGCGCTTTGCGTCATTGCGATCCTGCTGCGCGACCGCCGCTTTCACATCGCCTTTGTCGCCGGCGCGCTCGTCTATCAGATATCGTTCATCCTGCGGCTCTTCGACACGATCGTCTGAGCCCCATTGGGGCGGCGGACGCGATAGGCTAGGCTTTTTGGGAGAGGCAGTTTTTACATGAAGCTCGATATTCGCACCGACTTCACCAAATTCCCGCGCGCCGTCTCCGTCCTGGCCGCGGGCGAAGCCGGAACCACCACGCCATACGACAGTGCGGTGCTTGCCCATGACGAGCGGCATCTGCGCCGTCGCGCCATCGAAACGGCCCGTAGCGACAAGGTGCTGGTCGACCTGCCCGAACCGGTGACCTTGAACCATAGTGACCGGCTGGTGCTGGAGGATGGCCGCCACATCGAGATCATCGCGGCCGAGGAGGCGCTCTACGACGTCCGGGCCAGCGACCCTGTCCATCTGGCAGAGCTTGCCTGGCACATCGGCAACCGCCATCTCGCAGCCGCCATCGAAGCTGGGCGCATCCTCATTCTGCGCGACCATGTCATCAAGGCGATGCTGGAGGGATTGGGCGCCACCGTTAGCGACGTCTCCGAGCCGTTCAAGCCGGTGCGCGGCGCCTATTCCGGGCATGGCGGCCACGGCCACGCTCATGCCGAGGCGCATGCGCACAGCCACGCCGAAGCGCATTCCCATACCCATAGCGAATCGCATTCCCACAGCCATTCGCATGACCATGACCATGACTGACCAGCCTTCCAACGTTGCCCAGCCTTCCAATATTGCTTTGTTGCGGCTGATGGCGTGGCTGTCGCCTTCCTTCCCGGTCGGCGGCTTTTCCTACAGCCATGGTCTCGAGCAAGCCGTGCATGCCGGGCTGGTTGCCGACAGCAAAGAGCTCGCCGCGTGGCTGGAAACGCTGGTCGAGATGGGTTCGGGCTGGAATGATGCGGTGCTGTTTGCCGAAAGCTGGCGCAGGGGGCGCGAAACCGGCGATCTCGATGAAATCGTCGCCCTTGCCGAAGCTCTGGCAGGCTCGCGCGAGCGCCATGCCGAGACCATGCTGCAGGGCGCTGCTTTCCTGAAGGCGGCCTTCGCCTGGCCGTGCCAGGTGCTGGATCGCCTGCCGGCCGAATGTGCCTATTGCGTTGCCGTCGGCGCCGTTGCCGGCGATCACGGCATTGCGCTGCGGGACGCCCTGGCGGCCTTTCTGCAGGCCTTCTTCTCCAATCTCGTCCAGGCCGCGATCCGGCTCGGCATCGTTGGCCAGAGTGCCGCGATGACGCTACTGGCCGCCTTCGAACCGCTTGCCCTGGCCACGGCCGACCGCGCTGCCGGCTCGACCCTCGATGATCTCGGCGGCTGCGCTTTCATCTCCGACGTCACGGCGATGAAGCACGAAGCCCAGTATTCGCGGCTGTTCCGCTCATGATCGTCCTCGCTTTCGCGCTCTCGCTGGTCCTGCTGTTGATCACAGCACTGCATGTCTATTGGGGCATTGGCGGCATCTGGCCGGGCAGGGACGCCGCCTCCTGCGCTCGCGCGGTCATCGGCTTTCGCGGCGTCGACGAGATGCCGGCACCCTTCGCCAGCTTCGCCGTTGCCGCCTGCCTCGGCCTGGCGACGCTGTGGCCGATGGCGCTCGAAGGCGTGTTCGCCACGCCCTTTCCCAAGGCCGGGCTGGCCGCCACGGCGCTGCTCATCGCGCTGGTCTTCCTGGCGCGCGGCATTGCCGGCTTCACGCCGTGGTGGCGCCGGCTGGCGCCCGAACAGCCTTTCGCGCGGCTTGATGTCAGCTACTATTCGCCGCTCTGTCTGTTGATCGGGCTCGGCTTCGCCATTCTTGCCATCACGGAGTTCCCTAGATGACACAAGCCAACGGTCCTCTTCGCATCGGCATCGGCGGCCCGGTCGGCTCCGGCAAGACGACGCTCACCGAAAAGCTCTGCAAGGCGCTGCGTGACGAGTTCTCGATCGCCGTCGTCACCAACGACATCTACACCAAGGAAGATGCCATGATGCTGGCCCGGCTTCAGGCGCTGCCCGAGGATCGCATCATCGGCGTCGAGACCGGCGGCTGCCCGCACACCGCCATTCGCGAGGACGCCTCGATCAATCTGCAGGCGATCGCCGAGATGACCAAAAAATTCCCGGATCTCGACATCGTCTTCATCGAATCGGGCGGCGACAACCTCGCCGCCACCTTCTCGCCGGACCTTGCCGACCTGACGCTCTATGTCATCTCGGTTTGCCAGGGCGAGGAGATTCCGCGCAAGGGCGGACCGGCGATCACCCGGTCCGATTTCCTGGTCATCAACAAGAGCGACCTTGCGCCCTATGTGAACGTCAATCTCGACATCATGGAACGCGACGCTGCCCGCATGCGCGGCAAACGGCCGTTTGGCTTCACCGACCTGTCGCGCGGCAAGGGCCTGCAGGAGGTGATCGATTTCATCGTCGAGCATGGCGGGCTTCGGGTCGGCGCGGCCACCAGCACGGCGGCATAACGGCGCTCGCCTGTACCAAACGAAACCGGTTGCGCGTGTTCCAGCCGCGCGGCATCCTTGCTTCTTTCACGGAGGTTACGATGAGCATCACGCGCCTGCAGAAGGAAGTGCTGACCAACCTGCCGTTCTATGAGGAGCGCGTCGATCTGGCTTGCGCCTTCCGCTGGACGGCGCGGCTTAACATGCATGAGGCGGTGGCCAATCATTTTTCGCTGGCGGTCAACGACGATGGCTCGCAATTCCTGATGAACCCTAACCAGGTGCATTTCTCGCGTATCAAGGCGAGCGATCTGCTTCTGATCGACGCCAATGATCCCGACACGCTGGTCGGCCCGAATGCGCCCGACCCGACGGCGTGGGGCCTGCATGGTGCCATCCATCGCAACGTGCGTCATGCACGCTGCGTCATGCATGTCCACTCGATCCACGCCACCGTGCTTGCCTCGCTCGCTGACTCGACGTTGCCGCCGATCGACCAGAACTCGGCGATCTTCTTCAACCGCCATGTCGTCGACGCTCATTATGGCGGGCTGGCCTTCGAGGAAGAGGGCGAGCGCTGCTCGCAGCTTCTTGTCGACCCGAAGGTCAAGGTGATGGTGATGGGCAACCATGGCGTGCTGGTCATCGGCGACAGCGTCGCCGACACCTTCAACCGCATGTTCTATTTCGAGCGCGCCGCCGAAACCTATATCAAGGCGCTGTGGACCGGCCGGCCGCTGCGGGTACTGTCGGATGAGATCGCGGAGAAAGCGGCAAGGGAACAGGAAGACTATCCCGGCCAGGCCGAGCGCCACCTTTCCGAACTGAAGGCGATCCTCGACGAGCAGGAGCCTGCCTACCGGAGTTGAGCGCGGTCCCGCCGGGCCTGGCTTAAAGCCCGAGTTCGGCCCGCAATTCGCCGGCGCTGTTGATGACAATCGCCCCCGGCGGCCCCTCCATGGGCACCTCTGGCCAGAAAATCGTCTTCATTCCAGCTGCCAGCCCCGCCGTGGCGCCGGTCACGCTGTCGTCGACCGCCACGGCCTCGGCGGGATCGACGTCGGCCAACCAGGCGGCGCGCAGGAAAGGTTCGGCATGCGGCTTGCCTTCACGCACGTCGTTGCGGCTGACCGTCTTCATGCCGGGATATACGAGGCCTACGGCGCGCAGATTGGCATCGACGATCAGCCTGTCGGAGTTGGACACCACCGCTTGCGGCACGCCAAGCGCGAGCAGCTCATTGAAAATCTCGATCGCGCCGGTGCGTGGCGTCAGCGTTTCGGCCATCGGCAGATAGTGATCGTATTTGCGCACGATCCAGTCGTCGAAAGGCAGGTCGAGGCCGAACTCGTCGCGCAGCATTTCGTAGACCGGCCATGCGGCGATGCCGAGCACGCGCTCATGCAGGTCGGCCGGCGGCGCGATGCCGACGCTGTGCAGCGCCGCAATCAGCGCCGCCTCGTGCAGCGGCTCGCTGTCGACCAGCGTGCCGTCCATATCCCAGAAAACCGCTTTCGGCGTCATGCAAGGCTCCATTCTCAAAAAATTCCTTAAAGCGTTTAGCGCGCGAGATAAACCGCCGCGTCCCCGCTAATGCATGTCGCGCAAAGTGTGCAGCGGTTTTGCGATGACGACATGCATAAAAAGGAATCTAAAACGCGTCGCATGGGGCCGATCGAACGCAACGCGCTTTAGAACCGGGATTGGTGCGACCTCGACAGCCTTGCTGTTGCAACGAGACTGGGTCGACCTGTCACTTCGCTCCAAACACCACGTTTCATCACTAAGCAATTGCTCTTACAATAGGCAATTGCGCGCAAGTTCATTCCCTGCGAAACTACTGCGCTCCGCCTCTTATGCTCGGCGGGGTTGGGAGGCAGGAACTTGAATTCGCGGCAGGACAGCGGCGGCAACAGGCTGGACGACGCGGCGCGTGCCGGCTGGCTCTATTATGTCGCAGGCAACACCCAGGACCAGATCGCCGCCACGCTTGGCATCTCGCGGCAGACGGCGCAGCGGCTGGTGTCGCTCGCAGTCTCCGAAGGGCTGATCAAGGTGCGCGTCGACCATCCGATCGCCAATTGCCTCGACCTTGCGGCACGGCTGAAATCGCGCTTTGCGCTCGATCTGGTCGAGGTGGTGCCGAGCGACCCTTCTTCTTCCTCCACCGTCATCGGCGTCGCCGAAGCGGCGGCGGCCGAGATCGAACGGCGGCTGCGGTCGCCGGTGCCGATCGTCATGGCGATCGGCACCGGCCGCACGCTGAAGGCCGCGATCGAGCAACTGCCGCCGATGGAATGCCCGCAGCACAAAGTGGTGTCGCTGACCGGCAACATCTCGCCGGACGGCTCGGCGGCCTTCTACAACGTCATCTTCACCATGGCCGACAGGGTCAAGGCGCGTTCGTTTCCGATGCCTTTGCCGGTCATCGCTTCCTCGCCCGAGGAGCGCGAGATGCTGCTCAGCCAGCCGATGATCCAGCCGACGCTGGCGCTTGCGGCCGAGGCCGACGTCACCTTTGTCGGCATCGGCGATCTCGGCCCGAAGGCGCCGCTTTACGAGGACGGCTTCATTTCGGAGGGTGAATTAAAGGCGCTGCAGAAGGCCGGCGGCGTTGCCGAGATCGTCGGCTGGGTATTCGATCGTGACGGGCGCATGATCGAGGGCATCACCAATGATCGGGTGTCGTCGGCGCCGCTGCCGTCGCGCGAAAAGTCGCTGGTGATCGCGCTTGCCATGGGCGACCGCAAGCTGCCGGGCATCTTCGCCGCCGTCAACCGGCGGCTGGTCAACGGCCTCATCACCGATGAGCGGACCGCCGCCGCCTTGCTGGCGGGCGCATGATCTCCGAGCCGCTGGCGGTCGGAAACGATCATGTGAAGTCGAAACGCATCTGAATCCCCGATAAAACGAGCGTCACTACTGGTGCCGGCCGCAAGGATCGTTGCCGTCGAGAAAGCCCATGTCGCGCTGCAGATGCGGCGGCAGCTCCCGGACGTCGAGATAGGCCCGTTTCCGCGCCGCGTGCCTTGCCAATCCCCGCGCCAATTGTGAAAACCAGCCATGGGCTGGAGCAAGAAGCAGCTTTTCCTGTATTGTGGTCATGATCGTCAGCCTTCGCTATCTCTAGGCGTAATTGATCTTCAATACGAAATATCGGTAGGACCGGCCGGTGCCGCCAATCAAACGTCGATCACTGCCCATAAGGAGGGCTTATGCCGGAGCTCAATTCACGACAGCTGGTTTCGCAGCTTCCTCCGCTTCAGGCGATCCGGGTGTTCGAGGCGGTGGCGCGGCATCTCTCGTTCACCAAGGCCGCCCAGGAGCTTGGCATGACGCAGGCGGCGGCAAGCTATCAGATCAAGCTTCTGGAGGAGCGCATCGGCGCGCCCCTGTTCTTGCGCCAGCCAAAACAGATCGTGCTGACCGAACCCGGCCAGCGCCTGGCGCCCGCGGTCAGCGAGGCGTTCGCGCTGTTGAGCGGCGCCTATGCCGCCGCGCGCACCGGCGCCGACGGCGTGCTTTGCGTTTCGACGCTGCTGACATTTGCCTCCAATTGGCTGGCGCAGCATCTCGGTTCGTTCCAGGTCGCGCATCCGTCGCTGGCGGTGCGCGTCGATACTTCGAACAGGGTTGTCGACTTTGCCAGAGAGGATATCGACATCGCCATCCGCTCCGGCGGCGGCAACTGGCCGGGCGTCGAGACCCATATGCTTTTCAGGGCCGATTTCACGCCGGTCCTTAGTCCAAAGCTCGCGGCAAGCATCGGCGGCGTCAAGGAGCCGGCCGACCTGCTGCGGCTGCCGATCCTCGACCCGGGTGACATCTGGTGGCGGGACTGGTTTGCCGCCGCCGGCCTGCCGGTCGAGGAGCTGTCCAAGCGTCCCGGCACCAGCATGGGCGCGCAGGCCTACGAGGCCAATGCCGCGATTGCCGGCCACGGCGTGGCGATCGTTACCAAGGCGCTGTTCAAGACCGAACTTGCCGACGGCCGCCTGATCCAGCCCTTTGATCTGGTCGGTGACGACGGCCACGCCTATTGGCTGGTCTATCCGACGGCACGACGCAACGTGCCGAAGATCCGCGCCTTCCGCGATTGGATCCTGAGCGAGATCGCTTGCCAGTAGGCTGAATCCCAGCAAGCCCGAGCAAAGCGCCGGGCCCAATCAGCCCGGCCGAATCCTTCGTCAGACATGCCGCAAACGTCCCAGGCTTGCCGCTGCACGAGACCCGGCGTGCTGCGCTGCAGCAACGAATCCGTCTTGACATAATTCATCGCAAGTGAGTAATTGCTCACAGCCAAGGCAAATGCTCATCTTGGTTTATGGGAGGAATTTTGATGAAACTTCGCACGTTCACCCTAGGCCTGTTCTCGGCCAGCGCCCTCGCTTTCGCCGCGCATGCCGAATCCATCACCATCGCCACGGTCAACAATGGCGACATGGTCCGCATGCAGAAGCTGACCGACGACTTCACCGCCAAAAATCCCGACATTCAGCTGCAGTGGGTCACGCTCGAGGAAAACGTCCTGCGCGAGCGCGTCACCACCGACATCGCCACCAAGGGTGGCCAGTACGACGTGATGACTATCGGCACCTATGAAGTGCCGATCTGGGCCAAGCAGAACTGGCTTTTGCCGCTCGACAAACTCGGCGACGATTACGACGTCAAGGACATCATCCCGGCCATAGCCGGCGGCCTGTCGGTCGACGGCAAGCTCTACGCAGCCCCGTTCTACGGCGAAAGCTCCTTCGTCATGTACCGCAAGGACCTGATGGAAAAGGCCGGGCTCAAGATGCCCGATGCACCGACCTGGGACTTCATCAAGCAGGCCGCCGACAAGATGACCGACCGCGCCAACGGCGTGAACGGCGTCTGCCTGCGCGGCAAGGCCGGCTGGGGCGAGAACATGGCCTTCCTGACCGCCATGTCGAACTCGTTCGGCGCGCGCTGGTTCGACGAGAACTGGAAGCCGCAATTCGACCAGCCCGAATGGAAGAACACGCTGCAGTTCTATGTCGACCTGATGAAGGCCGACGGCCCCGAGGGCGCGTCGTCCAACGGCTTCAACGAAAACCTGGCGCTGTTCCAGCAGGGCAAATGCGGCATGTGGATCGACGCTACCGTCGCTGCCTCCTTCGTTTCCGACCCGAAGAACTCCACCGTCGCCGACAAGGTCGGCTATGCGCTGGCGCCGGACAATGGCCTCGGCAAGCGCGGCAATTGGCTGTGGGCATGGTCGCTAGCCATCCCCGCCGGCACGCAGAAGGCCGACGCCGCTCAAAAGTTCGTATCCTGGGCAACCAGCAAGCACTATGCCGAGCTCGTCGCCTCGAAGGAAGGCTGGGCCAACGTTCCGCCGGGAACGCGCTCGTCGCTCTATGCCAATCCCGAATACCAGAAGGCAGCACCTTTCGCCAAGATGACGCTGGACTCGATCAACTCCGCCGATCCGACGCACCCGACCGTCAAGCCGGTGCCTTATGTCGGCGTCCAGTTCGTCGCCATTCCTGAGTTCCAGGGTCTCGGCACCACCGTCGGCCAGCTCTTCTCGGCGGCACTTGCCGGCCAGTCGAGCGTCGACGATGCCTTGAAGCAGGCGCAGGACGCCGCCACCGCGACGATGACCGAGGGCGGTTACATCAAGTAAGCTCCTCCGGGTGCCGGTTGCCAATGGCGACCGGCAACGGCCGCCCGAATCCCAGTTCGGGCGGCCAGCTTTCACACCGCTGAAAAACTTGGCCGACCTCGAAGGGTGACCGTCATGGCTACTCAGCAGACCCGTTCGCTTGCCCGTTTCATGATGGCGCCATCCGTGGTGCTGCTGCTGGTCTGGATGATTGTGCCGCTGGCATTCACGCTGTGGTTTTCCTTCCAGCAATACAACCCGCTCAATCCGATGCGCGACGGCTTCGTCGGGTTTTCGAACTACGCGCTGTTCTATTCCAACCCGGCATTCCTGCAGTCGATCCTCAACACGCTCACCATCGTCGTCAGCGTGCTTTTGATCACGGTGATCGGCGGTATTCTGCTCGCCCTTCTGCTCGATCAGCCGATGTGGGGACAGGGCATCGTCCGCATCCTTGTCATCTCGCCGTTCTTCGTCATGCCACCGGTGGCAGCACTGGTCTGGAAGAACATGATCATGCATCCGCAGTACGGGGTTTTCGCCGATATTGCGCGCTTCTTCGGCGGGCAGCCGATCGATTGGTTCGGGCAGCACCCGCTCCTGGCGATCATCATCATCGTTGCCTGGCAATGGCTGCCGTTTGCTACGCTGATCCTGTTGACCGCGCTTCAGTCGCTCGACGTCGAGCAGAAGGAAGCCGCCGAAATGGACGGCGCCGGCTTCATCAGCCGCTTCATCTATTTGACGCTGCCTCATATGTCGCGCGCCATAACCGTCGTCATCCTGATCCAGACGATCTTCCTGCTGTCGGTCTATGCCGAGATCCTCGTCACCACCAATGGCGGCCCGGGTTACGCCTCCACCAACCTGCCCTTCCTCGTCTATCAGAAGGCATTGCTGGAGTTCAAAATCGGCCAGGCGTCCGCCGGCGGTATCATTGCCGTCATTCTCGCCAACATCGTTGCCTTCTTCGCCATGCGCGCTGTCGGCAAGAACCTGGATAAATAAGGGAGGATAAGATGGCACGTGCGCTGAACCACCCCCACTCCGTCCCGCTGCGCGGGACACCTCTCCCCCTGCCCGGGAGAGAGGAAAACGCCTGCATCGAAGCCGCGCCCTTCCTCTACCCCGTCGATCGGGGGAGAGGTGGTTTGCGCAGCAAACCGGAGTGGGGGTCGACCCTGCCGCCAACATCGCCGATAGGGAGGACCTGACCATGGCACGTGCAGTCACCACCCAGCACAAGACGATTGCTACCGCGGCCGCCTGGATCGTCGCGCTGCTGATCTTCTTCCCGATCCTCTATACGATCATCACCTCGTTCAAATCGGAGCAGGAGGCTATCCAGGGCTTCAACCTGTTCCCGTCGGGAACCACGGAGAGCTATTCCGAGGTCCAGGCGCAGAACGGCTATTTCAAATTCTTCCTGAACTCGGTGTTCCTGTCGGTCGGCTCGACCATCCTGGCTCTGCTCGTCGCCATACCGGCGGCATGGTCGATGGCGTTTTCGCCGGGCAAACGCACCAAGGACATCCTGATGTGGATGCTTTCCACCAAGATGATGCCGGCCGTCGCCGTGCTGTTTCCGATCTATCTGATCTTCCGCGATACCGGTCTGCTCGACAGCCGCATCGGCCTGATGGTCATGCTGATGCTGATCAACCTGCCGATCGTGGTCTGGATGCTTTACACCTATTTTCGCGAGATCCCGGGCGAGATCCTGGAAGCGGCGCGCATGGACGGCGCATCGCTCTGGAACGAGATCATCTACGTGCTGACGCCGATGGCGGTCCCCGGCATCGCCTCGACCATGCTGCTCAACATCATTCTCGCCTGGAACGAGGCGTTCTGGACGATCCGGCTGACCACCACCGAGGCCGCGCCGCTCACCGCTTTCATCAGCTCCTTCTCCAGCCCGCAGGGGCTGTTCTGGGCCAAGCTTTCGGCCGCCTCGACGCTGGCGATCGCGCCGATACTGATCATGGGCTGGTTCAGCCAGAAGCAGCTGGTCCGAGGCCTGACATTCGGCGCGGTAAAGTAGCGGGCATCGCCTGACGCAAAACGAAAAGATAGCCCTTCGGGGGAGGAAACCATGGGAAACATCACGCTCAAGAACGTCTCCAAATCCTTCGGGGCGACGTCCATCATCCCCGGCCTCGATCTGGTCATCGAGGACGGAGAGTTCGTCGTCTTCGTCGGCCCGTCGGGCTGCGGCAAATCCACCCTGTTGCGTCTGATCGCCGGTCTCGAGGATACCAGCGGCGGCACCATCATCATCGATGGTCGCGACGTCACCGGCGAGGCGCCGGCCAAGCGCAAGCTGGCTATGGTGTTCCAGTCCTATGCGCTCTACCCGCACATGACGGTGGCCAAGAACATCGCCTTCCCGCTGAAGATGGCGGGCGAAGACCAGGCGACCATCGACAAGAAGGTGAAGGACGCCGCGCGGATCCTGAACCTCACCAACTACCTCGACCGCCGCCCCGGCCAGCTCTCCGGCGGCCAGCGGCAACGCGTCGCCATCGGCCGCGCCATCGTGCGCCAGCCGTCGGCCTTCCTGTTCGACGAGCCTTTGTCCAATCTCGACGCGGCGCTGCGCGGCACCATGCGGCTGGAGATCAGCGAGCTGCATCACCAGCTCAAGACCACCATGGTCTACGTCACCCACGACCAGATCGAGGCGATGACCATGGCCGACAAGATCGTCGTGCTCAATGCCGGCAATATCGAGCAGGTCGGCTCGCCGATGGAGCTCTATAAGACACCGAAGAACCTGTTCGTCGCCGGCTTCATAGGTTCGCCGAAGATGAACCTGATCGAAGGCGCGCCGGCCGCCAAATATGGCGCCAAGACAGTCGGCATCCGCCCGGAGCATATGAACATTTCGAAGACGTCAGGCGACTGGAAGGCGACGGTCGGGGTTGCCGAGCATCTCGGCTCCGACACGTTTTTGCACGTCCAGGCGGATGGTGTCGGGCAGCTGACGGTGCGTGCCGACGGCGAGTTGGCCGCCCATCACGGCGACACGATCTACCTGACGCCGGAAAAGGCCAAGCTGCATCGTTTCGGCGCCGACGGGAAGGCGATGCTGCAATGAGGCTCCGGGGCAAATCGGCGCTGATTACCGGATCGGCGCGCGGCATCGGCAGGGCGTTTGCCGAAGCCTACATGCGCGAAGGGGCGACGGTCGCGATTGGCGACATCAATCTCGAAGCCGCCGAGAAGACGGCTTCGGAAATCGGCCGCAACGCCTACGCGGTAAAGCTCGACGTCACCGATCTCGCGTCTATCGATGAGGCCGTCAAGGCGGTCGAAGCCAGGGCCGGCGGCCTGGATATCTTGATCAACAACGCTGCTTTGTTCGACCTGGCGCCGATCGTCGAGATCACCAAGACAAGCTACGACAAATTGTTTTCGGTCAACGTCGCCGGCACGCTGTTTACGTTGCAGGCCGCCGCCCGTTCGATGATTGCCCGGGGCAAGGGCGGCAAGATCATCAACATGGCGAGCCAGGCCGGGCGCCGCGGCGAGGCGCTGGTCACCGTCTACTGCGCCACCAAGGCGGCGGTCATCTCGCTCACCCAGTCGGCAGGGCTCGACCTGATCAAACACCGCATCAACGTCAATGCCATCGCCCCGGGTGTCGTCGACGGCGAGCATTGGGACCATGTCGATGCCTTGTTCGCCAAGTTCGAGAACCGGCCGAGGGGCGAGAAGAAGAGGCTGGTCGGCGAAGCCGTGCCTTATGGCCGCATGGGCACGGCGCAAGACCTCACCGGCATGGCGGTGTTCCTGGCCAGCGATGAGGCCGAGTACATCGTCGCCCAGACCTATAATGTCGATGGCGGCCAGTGGATGAGTTGAGGGGGCGAAGGCGCTCTTCCCCCCGTCTCCTCCACGGGGGGAAGAGCCGTCCCGCTAAAGGGTAAAAGCAGATGACCGTGAAACTCTCTTCTTCCATCCTCGCCAAGCTGCCGCCCAAGGTCGCCGGCCCGAAATATGATCGCGCCGCGCTCAAGGCCGGCATCGTGCATTTCGGCGTCGGCAATTTCCATCGCTCGCACCAGGCCGTCTATCTCGACGACCTGTTCAATTCGGGTGTCGGCCACGACTGGGCCATTGTTGGCGCCGGCGTCTTCGAGGGCGAGAAGGTCGGCCGCGGCAAGTTGCAGGAGCAGGACTGGCTGACCACCGTGGTCGAGCAGGACAGCGGCCATATGAGCGCGCGCGTCACCGGCGTCATGATCGACTTCCTGGTGCCGGGCGATGCGGCCGCAATCGTCGAGCGGCTTGCCGATCCGGCGATCAAGATCGTCTCCCTGACCATTACCGAGGGCGGCTATTTCATCGATCCGGCATCCGGCGTCTTCAATCCGACACATCCCGACATCGTTGCCGACGCTGAGCCGGGGGCGACGCCGAAGACCGTCTTCGGCCTCGTCCTCGCCGGGCTGCTGCGCCGCCGCGCCGACGGTATCGTGCCCTTCACAATCATGTCCTGCGACAACATCCCCCATAACGGCCACGTCACCTCAGATGGCGTCATCGGCCTTGCGCGGCTGATCGACGAAGGTTTGGCAAACTGGGTGAGCGAGAACGTTGCCTTTCCCAATGGCATGGTCGACCGCATCACGCCGGCCACCACCGACCGCGAGCGCGGCATTCTCTCCAGCGAGTTCGGCCTCGACGACAATTGGCCGGTGTTTTGCGAACCGTTCAAGCAATGGGTGCTGGAGGACCGTTTCACCGACGGCCGCCCGCCGCTGGAAAAGGTCGGCGTGCAGTTCGTCAGCGAAGTCGCGCCCTATGAGCTGATGAAGATCCGCATCCTCAATGGCGGCCATGCGACCATCGCCTATCCGGCCGGGCTGATGGACATCCATTTCGTCCATGAGGCGATGCAGGAGCCGCTGGTACGCGGCTTCCTCGACAAGCTCGAGTATGACGAAATCATCCCGACCGTGCCGCCGGTTCCGGACACCGACCTCGAAGATTACTACCAGCTCATCGAGCACCGCTTCTCCAATCCGAAGATCGGCGACACCATACGCCGGCTTTGCCTCGACGGCTCCAACCGCCAGCCGAAATTCATCATCCCGACCATCGCCGACCGGCTGAAGGCTGGCAAAAGTGTCACCGGCCTTGCGCTGGAATCGGCGCTCTGGTGTCGCTACTGCTTCGGCACGACGGATTCCGGTGCCGTCACCGAGCCCAACGACCCGAACTGGGGCCGGTTGCAGGCGACGGCCAAGGCGGCCAGGGACATGCCTGCCGCCTGGCTTGCCATGGAGGACATCTATGGCGATGTCGGCCGCTCGCCGCCGTTCGCTGAAGCCTTCGGCCAAGCGCTGAGACTGCTGTGGGCGGACGGCGCGCGCGCGACACTGACGCGCTATCTCGCCGGCGACCTCTGAAGCCGATCCAGCGCGATGACGCCTGAACTGGTCATTTTCGACTGTGACGGCGTGCTGGTGGACAGTGAGATGCTGTCCGTCTCGGCATTGCTGGAGATGATCGCGCTTGCCGGCGGCAACGTCAGCGAGGACATTGCCTACGAGCACTTCCTCGGCAAGAGCATGAAGAGCGTCCGCGAAATCCTCGCAAGCGACTTCGGGCTCGATCTCACCGACCAGCATCTGACCGAGATGCGCTCCGAACTGATGCGCAGATTCCGCGAGGAGCTGAAACCGATGCCAGGTATCGCACAGGTCCTGCCGAGGCTCGGCGTACCGTGCTGCGTCGCCTCCTCCGGCACCCTGGAACGCATCCGCTATGCGCTCGCCGTCACCGGGTTGCTTGGGCTGCTGGAGCCGCATTTGTTCAGCGCCGCCATGGTGGCGCGGGGCAAACCGGCGCCCGATCTCTTTCTCCACGCAGCAGATAAAATGAGAGCGGCCCCGCGAAACTGCCTCGTCGTCGAGGACAGCCCGGCCGGCATCGAAGCGGCGCGGGCGGCCGGCATGCGCGTCCTTGCCTTCACCGGCGGCTCGCACACCGGCAACCCGGCATTGAAAGCGCGGCTTGCGTCGAGTGAGCCGGACTTTATATTCGCTGACATGCTGCAATTGCCCGATCTGATTGCAGGCTTGGGAGCGAGAGCAAGAACACCTTGACCAACAGTTTCGTTTGCGCGGTCGATGTCGGCACCGGAAGCGCTCGTGCCGGCATTCTCGACACCAGTGGCGCCTTGCTCGGCCGCGCCGAGCACCCGATCGCAATGCAGCAGCCGAAGGCCGACCATGCCGAGCACGATTCGCAGGATATATGGTCGGCGGTGTGCATGGCCGTCCGCGCTGCCCGCGAAAAGGCGGGCGTGCGGGCCGAGGATATCGTCGGCATCTCCTTTGATGCCACCTGCTCGCTGGTGGTGCGAGACCGGCATGGCGGCCAGCTCAGCGTGTCCGTCACTGGTGAAAGGCGCTGGGACACCATTGTCTGGCTCGACCATCGCGCAATTGCCGAGGCCGACGAATGCACTGAAAGCGGCCACGCTGTGCTCGACTATATCGGCGGCGTCATGTCGCCGGAAATGGAGACGCCGAAGCTGATGTGGCTGAAGCGCAACCTGCCCGGAACATGGAACGAAGCCGGCTATCTATTCGACCTCACCGACTTCCTCACCTGGAAGGCAAGCGGCTCGCTCTCCCGTTCACAATGCACGCTGACCGCCAAATGGACCTATCTAGCCCATGAAGCGACCGGCTGGCGGCGCGACTTCTTCGAAGCCGTCGGGCTCGGCGATATCTTTGAGCACGGCAACCTGCCGGAAAAGGCAAGCCCGGTCGGTGCCGATATCGGCCCGCTCGGCGCGCAAGCCGCGACGGAGCTTGGCCTCACCGAAAAATGCCGGGTCGGCGCCGGCGTCATCGATGCCTATGCCGGCGCGCTTGGCGTGCTCGGCGGTTTCGCCGGTGACGCGACGAACATCGGCCGCCATCTGGCCCTGATTGCCGGTACGTCGAGTTGCGTCATGGCGATGTCGCCCGATCCGCAGCCTTTCGCCGGTGTCTGGGGCCCATATTATGGCGCAGCCCTTCCCGGCCTGTGGCTGTCGGAAGGTGGCCAGTCGGCCACCGGCGCGCTGCTCGACCACATCATCCGCTGGCATGGCGCCGGCGGCGAGCCGGATGCCGCCATGCATGCCAGGATTGCCCACCGCGTCGCCGAGCTGCGCGCCGCCGAGGGCGACAACCTCGCCGCAAGGCTGCACGTACTGCCCGATTTTCACGGCAACCGCTCGCCGCTCGCCGACCCGCATGCCGTCGGCGTCATCAGCGGGCTGACGCTGGATGCCTCCTTCGACAGTCTGTGCAAGCTCTACTGGCGCACCGCCGTCAGCATCGCGCTTGGCGTCCGTCACGTGCTGGAAGCGCTGAACGAGAACGGCTATCTGATCGACACACTGCACGTCACCGGCGGCCACACCAAGAACCCGCTGTTGATGGAGCTCTATGCCGATGCCACCGGCTGCACGGTGGTCGAGCCGCTGGCGGACGAGGCGGTGCTGCTCGGCACCGGCATGATTGCCGCCACCGCGGCCAGGCTTTTTCCCGATTTGAACGCTGCCTGCGTCGCCATGCAACAGGGCGGCAGGACGCGAGAGCCAAATCCGGCTGCCGCCGGCCGGTTCGATCGCGACTACCGCGTGTTTCTCGAAATGCACAGGCAAAGGCAGGCGCTGGACGCGATCCGATAAATCGGGATCGGTTGCTATCTCTGGTTCCAGCGCCGGATGACCGGCTCGTCAAGGTCGTGCTCATAACCGAGCCCGCTTATGCTGGCGGTATCCAGCACGAAAAACGTGCCGGCTTGCGGCGGCAGGCCGAGCCAGCGTGCGGCCAGCACCCTAAGGAAATGCGAGCTTGAGAAGACCAGGACATTGCTGTCGACCTCGCGCAACTGGCTGACGATCCGGTCCGCCCTCGAGCCGACATCCGTGGCGGACTCGCCGCTCGGGCAGCCGTCGCGAAAGAGACGCCAGCCGGGGCGCTCGGCGAGGATTTGCTTGGTGGTCAATCCCTCATAGGCACCATAATCCCACTCCGCCAGATCGTCCTTCTTCACGCCTGACGAGCCGAAGCCGGCCAGCGCACAGGTGTTGAAGGCGCGCTGCGACGGGCTCGACCACACCGCCGAGACGGAGAGGCCCTCGAGCCGCTCAGCGATTCGCCTTGCCGCTTCCTCGCCGGTCGGCGTCAGCGGTATGTCGGTTCGGCCGGTATGTTTTCCGGACGCACTCCATTCCGTCTCGCCATGCCGAACCAGATAGATTTCGGGAAACGCGCTCATCAGGCTGCCTTTCAAATGGATCTGCCGCGACCATAGCGGCTTCCATAGCCTCTCCAATAGCCTGCATTGAACCGACTGGCTTAACCCTTCCGCAAGTCAGCCTCTTGCCACCGGTGCCCATTTGATAGACAAACCCGTCGTAATGCGGAATCCGGCCGGTCTTGGCCATTTTCCGCGCTGAGACGCGGCTTCCGGCTCTTGCCGACGTGCCGCAATCGGATAGGCGGAAAACTAGAATGTCTGCGATCGAAGCCGACGCTCGCGCGCCGGAAAACCTTTGGCGTCGGGAAATCAGGGCGATGCTGGCGCTCGCCTGGCCGATGGTGCTGACCAATCTCGGCCAGACCGCGATGACCGCTACCGACGTCATGATGATGGGGCGGCTGGGGCCGGACACGCTGGCCAGCGGTGCGCTTGGTGCCAACCTCTACTTCATGCCGCTCATCTTCGGGCTCGGCCTGATGCTGGCGACCTCGCCGATGATGGCGACCGAGCTCGGCCGTCGCCGGCACTCGGTGCGCGACCTGCGCCGCACCGTGCGCCAGGGTCTGTGGCTGGCGATCCTCATTTGCATTCCGATATGGGCCCTTCTCTGGCACGGCGAGAGCGTGTTGCTGGCCATGGGTCAGGAACCGGCGCTGGCGCACCAGGCGGGCATCTATCTGCGCTGGCTCGAATGGGCGGTGCTGCCCTTTTTCGGCTACATCGTCCTGCGCTCGTTCATTTCGGCGCTGGAGCGGCCGGGCTGGGCGCTGATCATCGTCTTCGTTGCCGTCGCCTGCAATGCCTTCTTCAACTGGCTGTTCATGTTCGGTAATCTCGGCATCCAATCGATGGGCATCGCCGGCTCCGGCCTCGCCACCACTCTGTCCAGCACGTTGATGTTCGCCGGCATGGCGGCGGTGGTGATGCTTGAGAAGGAATTCCGGCGCTATCGTCTGTTCGGACGCTTCTGGCGCGCCGATTGGCCGCGCTTCAAGGGCCTGCTGCGGCTCGGCCTGCCGATCGCCGGCCTGCTGGCGTTCGAGGTGACGATCTTCAACGCGGCGGCCTTTCTCATGGGCCTGATCGATGCCGCTTCGCTTGCCGCCCATGCGATCGCCATCCAGATTGCCTCGATCACCTTCATGGTGCCGCTCGGCCTCAACCAGGCGGTGACTGTGCGCGTCGGACTTGCCCACGGCGCCGGCAATCCGGAAGGTGTCAGCCGGGCTGGCTGGACCGCCTATGTCGTCGGTGTCTCCTTCATGGCGCTGATGGGGCTGGTGATGATCCTGTGGCCGCATCTCTTGATCGGCGCCTTCATCGATCTGGGCAATCCGGCTAATGCCGAGGTGGTGGCGCTTGCCGTGTCGTTCCTCGCCTTTGCCGCGCTGTTCCAGGTTTTTGACGGTGCGCAGGCGGTCGCCAGCGGCATGCTGCGCGGCCTGCACGACACCAAGGTGCCGATGATCTATGCCGCGATCGGATATTGGGGCATCGGGCTGCCGCTCGGCGTGCTGCTGGCCTTCCGTTTCGGCTTCAACGGCGTCGGCATCTGGATCGGCCTGTCGTCGGGACTGGCGGTGGTTGCGGCGCTCTTGCTAGGGCGCTGGCTGCGGCGTGACAGGATCGCGCCGCCGCTGGTATTCGGGCGTTGAATTGCTGGTCGCCCGCTCAGCGGGCCGCCGCCCGCTGCTCGAGCAAACGTGCGTATTGCGTCAGCGGAAAGCACATGACGAAGAAGATCAGCGCTACCAGCCCATAGACTTTGAACGGTTCGAAGGTCGCATTGTTGATCGCGTTGGATGTCCTCACCAGCTCCTCGAAACCGATGATCGACGTCAGCGCGGTCGACTTGATCAGCTGCACCAGAAAGCCGACGGTCGGTGCGCGGGTGATCGAAAACGCCTGAGGCAAGATGATCAGCCGGAGTTCCTGCAGATAGTGCAGGCCGAGGCTGGCGCCGGCGTCCCACTGGCCGCGCGGCAGTGCATCGACGCCGCCGCGCCAGATCTCGGCGAGATAGGCGCTGGCAAAGAAGGTCAGGCCAAGCACCGCCGCGGTCCACGGCTCGATGCGCAGGCCCAGCATCGGCAAGCCGAAGAACATCAGGAAGAGCTGCATCAGCAGCGGCGTGCCCTGGAAAAGCGCGATGTAGCCGGAGGCAAACCGGCGCGCCCATTTATTCTTGGCGATCCGGAAGAACAACACGATCATGCCGACCACGGCCCCGCCGACAAAGGCGGCCAGCGACAAGAGCACCGTCCAGCGCGCCGCCAGCAGCAGGTTGCGCAGAATGTCCCAGAAGGTGAATTCGATCATGACACGCCGGCTCCGAGAAGCCGGCGCCCGCCGCCGACCAGCAGCCGGCGCAGCCCAATCGACAGGATGAGATAGACCATCGTCACGATGAAATAGGTCTCGAAAGCCCGGAACGTGCGCGCCTGCAGCATGTCGGCTTCATAGGTCAGCTCGCGAACGGCGATCTGCGATACCACGGCGGATTCCAGCATCATGATGACGATCTGGCTGGTCAGCGCCGGATAGATCACCTTGAGCGCCTGCGGCAGCACGATCTTGATGAAGACCTGGCGCGGCCTGAGCCCAAGCGCCAGTGCCGCTTCCGTCTGCCCGGGCGGCACCGCGTCGAGCCCGGCGCCAACGATCTCGATCGTATAGGCAGCCATGTTGAGCGTCATCGCCAGCATGGCTGCCAGCACCGGATCGAGCCTGACGCCGATGCTGGGCAGCCCGAAGAAGATGAAGAATAGCTGCACCAGGAACGGCGTGTTGCGGATCACCTCGACATAGACGCCGATCGCCCGCTTGAGCAGGAGCGGACCGTTCCGCCGCCCTGCGGCGCCGAGGATGCTGAGCAACGTTCCCGCCAGCGTGGTCACAGCGATCAACAGGATCGTCGTGGCCGCGCCGCGCGCGATCGCCCCTGTCGCCCCGGCAAGCCAGCCGAAGTCGAGGCTATAGGTCACCGGCGATCAATCCTTGAGATTGGCGGGATCGAGCGGCGTCTTCAGCCAGGCCTTCGAGCTTTCGTCCAGTCTGCCTTCGGCCAGCATCTTGGCAACCGCATCGTTGACCGCTTGCTTGAGGCGGTCTTCCTTCTTGTTGAGGCCGATATGCGAGGGCGAGGTGAGAAGCTGGAATTTCTGCTCCGGCTTCAGCGCCTCTTGGCGGGCGAGCACCTGGGCGCCGACATCGTTGCCGACCACCATCAGCTGGGTCTGGCCCGAAATGAAGGCCTGGATGACGGAATTATAGTTGTCGAAGCGGCGGATGTCGGCCGAGGCCGGTGCCGCCTCGGTCAGCGAGGTATCCTCCAGCGTGCCGCGATTGACGGCGATCGACTTGTCGGCGAGGTCTTCCTTGCCTTTGACCGCAAGAGCTGCCGGGCCGATGACGGCGATGTAATAGGGCGCGTAGGCGGCGGCGAAATCGATCACCTGCTCTCGCTCCTTGGAATAGCCGACGCTCATCAGCAGGTCGACGCGCTTGTCGGTAAGGTACGGGATGCGGTTCTGGCCGGTCACGCTGACCAGATTGAGCTTGACCTTGAGCTGGTCGGCGATGAACTGCGCCACGTCGATGTCGTAGCCCTTGATGCTCATGTCGGCGCTGGCCGAGGAGAAGGGCGGGAAGTCGGAAAAGATACCGACATTGATCGCGCCTGCCTTGGTGATGTCGTCGATCGCGTCTGCATTGGCGGCCTGAGTGAAACCGAAACTGGCCGCGCCGAACATCAGCATGGCGGCGAAGGTTGATTTTAGCTTGATGTGAAGTGTCTTCATGTGAAGCGTCATTGTCATTCCCCTGCTGGAAGCTTGTTTGTTTGAGTGCAACCGCCGGCTCCAGCGCGGCGGTCGCCTTTGGATTCTCTAGTGGACCATGATCTTCTCCGAAAACCGGTTCCCACTTTTCGGGCTCATGGTCGAGCGTGTCAGCCCGCCTTGCCGGTGATTGCCGGGCTGAAAACCATCAGGCTGAGGATCTCGAACAGCACCTGCGCGCCGGCATGCGCCGTGTTGGTGGTCGCGTCGTATTGCGGCGCCACCTCGACCACGTCGCCGCCGACGATGTTGAGTCCCTTCAGGCCGCGCAGCAGCTCGAGCACTTCGCGCGTCGTCAGCCCGCCGACTTCCGGTGTGCCGGTGCCCGGCGCGAAGGCCGGATCGATGCTGTCGATGTCGAAGGAGACATAGGTCGGGCCGTCGCCGACTATCCTGCGCGCCTTCTCGATAATGGCGGGAATGCCGAGGCCGGTCACCTCTTCGGCATGCACGACGGTCATGCCGGACTCATAGGTGAACTCCCACAGATATTCGGCCGAGCCACGAATGCCGATCTGGATGGTGCGGCTCGGATCGAGCACGCCGTCCAGCACCGCGTTGCGGAACGGCCCGCCATGGTGGAACTTGGTCATGTCGAAAAGGCCGCTGGTATCGCAGTGCGCGTCGATATGGATCATGCCCACCGGCGCCCTCTTGCCGACAGCCTTCAGGATCGGGTGGCTGATCGAATGGTCGCCGCCGACAGACAAGGGCAGGACGCCGGCGTCGACGATCTGGTTGGTGCGGCGTTCGATGTCGTCATGGCTGGTCTCCAGCCGGTAGCGGCTCTGGAACGGCACGTCGCCGATGTCGGCGACCTTCAGCTCATGCGTCGGCGCGCATTCCAGCACATGGTTGTAGGGGCCGATGCGCTCGATGGCGCGCAGCGCCCTTGGCCCGAAACGGGCGCCCGGCCGGTTGGTGACGCCCAGATCCATCGGCACACCGATCATCGCCACCTGCAGATCGCCGAAATCCGGATTGTCGGCGGCGATTTCACGATAGGGCGCCGCGAGGAAGGTCGGGATGCCGGAATAGGGCGCCAGTCGCGTGCCGGTCTTGGAGAAGATCTTGTCGGCGACACGCTGGAATTTCGGGTCGAACATTTCGCCGCCATGGCTCTCGCCGTATTTGCGGCGCAACGCTTCGAGCTTGCCGCGGTCGTAACCCATGTCGGTCCTCCATGGCTGGTGCGGCGCGCGGACAGCGGCCCCGATAGCCGCGGCCGTCGGCTGCCTGCAGATTTCACGTCTTGATGCAATGCCTGGGCAAAGTGTCCCGTAGCTGCATTGAAAAATCAATTGATATTGTTAGTGTGTTATCTGTGAGAAAATCTCACAGAGCCTAGGGTCCAAATGGCCAAGCGTTTGCCACCGCTCAACCCGCTGCGCGCCTTCGAGGCGACGGCGCGCCACGCCTCGCTGAGCAAGGCGGCGGCTGAGCTCAACGTCACCCACGGCGCCATCAGCCATCAGATCAAGGCGCTCGAGCAATCGTTGGGTGTCAAGCTGTTCGAGCGTGCCGGTCAGCGGGTGAAGCTGACGCCGCACGGCGCCGAGTTGCTGCCGGCGGTGTCGACCGCCTTCGACGGCATTGCCGCCGCCACGCAGCGCATGACGAGGCCGGCCAGCACCGGCGTTCTCTCTGTATCCTGCGTGCCGGCGCTACTGTTGCTGTGGATGATCCCGCGGCTGGGCAGCTTCACCTCGCAATATCCGGATATCAGGCTGACGCTGATCCCATCCAATGATGCCAAGGATGTCCGCGCACCGCATATCGATGTCTGCGTGCACTATGGTGACGGCAGCTGGACCGACTGCTGGATGCGCAAATGGTCGGGCCTCGAACTGTTCCCGGTGGTCAGCCCGACGCTGATCAACAACCGCCCGATCCGCACCGTCCGCGACCTCGCCGATCACGTCTTCCTGCATGGCGACGACGGCCGCGAATGGCATACCTGGCTGGCCGCCGCCGACGCGCTGGACCTGGAGCGCGGCCGCCGCCATCATCTCGGCGATGCGCGCATGGCGACCGAGGCGGCTGTCCACGGCCATGGCGTGGCGCTCGGCGATACGGTGACGGCAAGCGGACTGCTCGCCAGGGGCCTGCTTGTCGCCCCGTTCAGTCTTTCCGTGCCGGCCGTCGACGATTTCTACGTCGTCTGCCGCAACGAGATGCGGTCGGCGCCGATCGTGCAATTGTTCATCGACTGGCTGTTTGCCGAGAAAGAGCAGGCCGACCGCCGCGCCGACGCGCCGGTGGCAGGCCGCATCGGCATTCGCCGCAAGCGTCCAGCGCTCAAGGTGGTCGGCGCCAAGACCGCATCCTGAGGCCGAAACTGCCGTAGGCGCCGCTTGCCGCAGCGGCTTCTTTTTGTCGGGCCAGCCCGCAAAGCGGGAGGCGCGTTCAAAAATTCGATGCTAAGAGGCATTTGGAGCAATTCCAGGAAAAGTGCGCAGCGGTTTTCCGTCCGGAATTGCGCTAGACAAAAGCTAGAGCGAGCAGCGAAGGCGCATTGAGCGATGGCAAAGACCGATATAGCGCGGCGCGTCTACAATCACACCTGGAAGCTCGACCCGATCGTCCGCAGCTTGCTCGACACCGATTTCTACAAGCTTCTGATGCTGCAGATGATCTGGGGCATGTATCCCAAGGTCGACGCCACCTTCTCGCTGATCAACCGCACCACCTCGGTCCGCCTTGCCGAGGAGATCGATGAGACGGAGCTGCGCGAGCAGCTCGACCATGCCCGCACCTTGCGCTTCTCTAAGAAAGAGATGATCTGGCTCGGCGGCAACACCTTCTATGGCCGCAAGCAGATATTCGAACCGGAATTCCTCGCCTGGCTGGAAAATTTCCGGCTGCCCGAATACGAGCTTTCCAAGCGCGACGGCCAATACGAACTCGTCTTCAGCGGCCCGTGGATGTACACGACGCTGTGGGAGATCCCGGCGCTGGCAATTATCAATGAACTTCGATCTCGCGCGGCCATGCGGGCGTTCGGGCCGTTCGCGCTCGACGTGCTCTATGCCCGCGCCAAGGCCAAGATGTGGGCCAAGACCGAGCGGCTGAAGGCGCTGCCCGGCATCCGCATCTCGGATTTCGGCACCCGCCGCCGTCATTCTTTCCTGTGGCAGCGCTGGTGCGTCGAAGCGTTGAAGGAGGGCATCGGCGAGGCCTTCACTGGCACCTCCAACGTGCTGCTCGCCATGGACAACGATCTCGAGGCGCTCGGCACCAATGCGCATGAACTGCCGATGGTGTTCGCCGCGCTCACCAATTCGGAAAAGGAATTGAAACAGTCGCCCTACAACGTGCTGCAGGACTGGCAGCGCTACTACGGCGGCAACCTGCTGATCGTACTGCCGGACACCTTCGGCACCGCGGCGTTCCTGCGCGATGCACCGGACTGGGTCGCCGACTGGACCGGCTTCCGCCCCGATAGCGCGCCGCCGATCGAAGGCGGTGAGAAAATCATTTCCTGGTGGCGCGAAAAGGGCAAGGACCCCAAGCAGAAGCTGCTCATCTTCTCGGATGGGCTGGAGGTCGAGACCATCGAGGAAACCTACCGCCACTTCCGCGGCAAGGTGCGCATGTCCTTCGGCTGGGGCACCAACCTGACCAACGATTTCGAGGGCTGCGCGCCGACCGAGACCAACCGGCTAGACGCCATCTCGCTGGTCTGCAAGGTCACCGAAGCCAACGGCAGGCCGGCGGTCAAACTTTCCGACAATCCGGCCAAGTCGACAGGCGACGAGAAAGAGATCGAGCGCTATTTGCGCATCTTCGGCCAGAAGGACCGCGTGGAGCAGTTGGTGAAGGTGTGAGGTAGGGGAACTCTTGCGTAGTATGAGTTCCTTCGCGCCCCCCTCTGTCCTGCCGGACATCTCCCCCACGAGGGGGGAGATTGCGCCCTCATTGCTGCTTTCGCCAATCGCTAAAGTTGCAGAAGGAGAGCCGACGGCGGAACCGCCGATCTCCCCCCAAGTGGGGGAGATGTCCGGCAGGACAGAGGGGGGCGCCGTAGAGCGCCGTCGTTACAGTTTAGCTCTCGTCATTGTTGCCTTTGCATTCTTGCCCACGCCCGCCTTCGCCCACGCCTCCGACCGCGGCCACGTCCTGCTCCTTCCCACCCGCTACTACCTTGCCGGCGGCGCGCTCGCGGTTGCCGCCAGTTTCCTTGTCCTGGCGCTACTGCCGCCGGACTCCCTCGACCGCTTCTGGCGCAAACGCCTGCCGCTGTTCACCTTCGGTGACACCGCGCGGACTGCCGTCAGCCTGGTATCCTTTGCCGGCTTTGCAATTCTGATTGCCGCCGGCCTGTTCGGCAGCCGCGATCCGCTTTCCAATCCGATGCCGCTGACCGTATGGACGCTTCTCTGGGTTGGCCTGGCTCTGTTGCAGGGGCTCGCCGGCGATCTCTGGTCGTGGCTCAACCCCTGGTACGGGCCATGCCGCGTCGCCTCGCGCCTGTCCGGCAGAACGCAGCCGTATCTGCTCCCCCAACGGCTCGGCTATTGGCCGGCTTTCCTGCTGTTCTTCGCCTTCGCCTGGTTCGAGCTGATCGACCCTGCGCCCGACGATCCGGCGCGGCTGGCCTGGGCCGCCGGCCTCTACTGGCTGCTGAGCTTCGCCGCCATGCAGGTCTTCGGCTACCGCGACTGGACCCTGCGCGGTGAGTTCCTGACCGTGTTCTTTTCCATGGTGGCGCGCTTCGCCATCGTCGAACGTATTGCAGACGGCCGGCTAAAACTCTGCTGGCCGGGCGCCAAGCTGCTCGCTGCCGCGCCGCTACCGCTCAGCGGCGTCGCTTTCCTGCTGCTTGCGCTGTCGTCGGTGTCCTTCGACGGCCTGTCGAAAACCTTCTTCTGGCTAGGCTGGTTCGGCATCAATCCGGTGGAATTTCCGGGACGCACCGCTTTGATCGGCATCGGCAGCTTCGGCCTTGTGATGACCTTTGCCGTGCTTGCGGCCGTGTTCGAGCTCGCCGTCTTTCTTGGCCAGAACCTTGCCGGCAGCAAGCATTCGCTCGGTCACGCCGCCGGGCTTTTGGTCTGGTCGATCGTACCGATCGCGCTCGCCTACCACTTCGCGCATTATCTGACGGCGCTGCTGGTCGACGGCCAATATGCGATTGCCGCTCTCTCCGACCCGTTTGCGCTGGGCTGGAACCTGTTCGGTACCGCCGACATGTCAATTGAAGCCGGCGTCGTCGCCGGTGCCGGTTCGGCGTGGTGGCTGTGGAACCTCCAGGCCGGCGTCATCATAGCCGGCCACATGCTTGCTGTGCTTGTCGCCCATGGCTTGGCCTGGCGGCTGCACGCCATTCCGGCTCGCGCCGCGCTCAGCCAGTTCCCGCTCACCGTGCTGATGATCGCCTACACCGTCCTCGGCCTATGGCTGCTTGCGACGCCGAGCGCCGGATGAACGAGGTGTGCGATGCCCGTCAATCGAACCTTGGGGAAAGCTCGCTTGCCACGTCAGAGCTTTGGTGATTTAGTTTGTACACATGCAATTTTCGCCCCTCTTAACAAGAGTGGCCTGCCTGCTACAGCCATTGGTCAAAGCTCAAAAACAAGGGGAACTGCCGTGACTGACAAGAATGGGTTTTTCGATCTCTCCAGATCCGCTCTCACCCGCCGCACGGCGCTGAAGGGCCTTGCCGCCGGCGCCGGTCTTGCCGTCGCGCCGGGTTTCGTGCGTTACAGCCAGGCGCAGAGCTCGGCGCCGATCAAGATCGGCTTCCAGTCGCACCGCACCGGCATCGGCGCCGCCTATGGCCGCTGGTACGAGAAGACCACAGCGGCTGCCGTCAAGGCGATCAACGATTCCGGCGGCATCAACGGCCGGCCGGTCGACGTGATCATCGAGGATGACGGCACCGATCCCGGCCGGGGCGCCGAAGTCGTCGGCAAGTTCGCCTCCCAGCACAAGACCGACATCGTCTACGGCACGCTGTTTTCGCATGTCGTCATCGGCTCGGCGCCGGCCGCCGGCGAGGCCAAGATGCCCTATTTCGTTGTCAGCGAAGGCCACCACGTCGCCTCGACCAAATTGAACCGCTACATCTTCCAGCCCGGCATCACCGATGTGAAGAGCCAGATCCAGTCGATGGCACCGTGGATTGCCGCCAATGCCGGCAAGAAGGTGACGCAGATCTTCCCCGATTTCGCTTTCGGCTATGACCATCGCGACTACCTGCCGCCGGCGCTGAAGGCGCAAGGCGCCGAGGTCATTGCGCAGATCGCGATTCCGCCGACGGAATCCTCCTTCACCAAATATTTCCCGCAGATCCCCGCGGAGACCGAGGTGATCTACCACGTCATGGTCGGCCCGGCGGTGCTCACCTTCGTCAAGGAGCTCGGCGAGTTCTACGGCTCCAATCGGCCGCAATTGTTCGGCTTCATCGATTCGCTCGAAGCCACCGACATCAACAGCCCCGGCCTCGAATTCCTCGACGGTAGCCATTTCTGGGAAGGCTCGCCGCGCTACGCGCAGCCCGATGATTCCCCCGCACAGAAGGCCTACCGCGCCGCCGTCGGCATCGATGACAATGGTGCCGCCGTCGGCGACCCCAAGGACGTCTCCACCGCCGCGCACATGTTCGGCTGCTGGGAAACGCTCTACGTCGTCAAGAAGGCGATGGAGGATGCCGGCTACAAGGGCCCGGAAGACCGCGCCAAGCTGGTCGAGGCGACCGAGGCGTTGACCGAGTTCGCCGAGGGGCCCGAGCATCCGCAGGGACCGAAAACCTTCAACGGCAAGATCCACCAGTGCTTTGGTATCCAGAACATCTCCAAGGTCGAAGGCGGCCGGCTGAATGTCGTCCACAAGACCAAGATCGAGGACGGCCTCTATGAGCCTGAGGGGGATTACACGACGCAGACGCTGTGAGCTTGGTTTCATTAAGCACAGTGCGCTTCGGCCCACCCCCCTCTGTCCTGCCGGACATCTCCCCCTCAAGGGGGGAGATTGGCTGTCACCAGCGCTTTCGCCAATCGCAAAGGCCGGTAGGTGGCCGCCTTCGCGGGAACTGCCAATCTCCCCCCTTGAGGGGGAGATGTCCGGCAGGACAGAGGGGGGTGCGCCTCGCACCTGCGATGGGTGTGTAACCGATGCACTTCGGACCCCACCTGCTCCTCGCCGCCCTCGAAGGCCTCGTCACCTCCGCCGTGCTGGCGCTGACGGCGCTTGGCCTGTCGCTGGTGTTCGGCGTCATGCGCGTCGTCAATGTCGCGCATGGCGAGTTTTTCATGCTCGGCGCGGTGCTTGCCTGGGCGATCTCTACGGCGATATCCGGCCATCCGGCGCTCGGCTTCCTGGCCGCCCTGGTGCTGGCGCCGCTGATCGTCGGCCTGATCGCGCTGGTCGCCGAACGGCTGGTGCTGCGCCGGCTCAACTACAATCCGGAAGCCACCATCGTCGCCACCATCGGCATGCTCTACATCATCCAGCAATTGGCGCTGACCTTCTACGGCCCGGAGGCGCGGCCGGTGGAGCCGCCGTTCAGCTACCGCATCCTCCTGCCGTGGTTCGGCTATTCCGGCTACAAGCTGTCGATCATCGCCGCGTCGGCGCTGCTGCTGGTCGCGACCTGGCTGGTGCTGACGCGCACGAAAATCGGCCTCGTCATGCGCGCCACGCAATATGACAGCGAGACGGCGCAGGCCTTCGGCATCCCGGTGACGAGACTCTATGCCGGTGTTTTCGCGCTCGGCGCCATGCTGGCTGCTGTCGCCGCGGTGCTGATCGTGCCGATCAGCCAGGCCCACTATCTGATGGGACAGGACCCGCTGTTGCTGTCGTTCATCGTCGTCATCATCGGCGGCCTCGGCTCGCTGCGAGGCACGGTCGTCGCCGCGGTGCTGATCGGCCTTTCCGACGGCATCATCTCGGTGTTCTTCTCACCGACGCTGGCCAAGATCATCGCCACCTTGCTCGTCGCCATGGTGCTGGTGTTCCGGCCGCAGGGCCTGTTCGGGACGACATCGCGATGAAGGATGCTTCGCCGGCAAAGCCATATGCGCTGCACCTCGGCGTCATCGCCCTGCTTTTCGGGCTTAGCTTCGTCCTGCCGGAATACCATCACGGCCTGCTCGCCCGCATCATGGTGCTGGCGGTCTTCGCCATGGGCTACAATCTGCTGTTCGGCTATGTCGGGCTGCTTAGCCTCGGCCATGCCATGTTCTTTTCAGCCGGGCTCTATGGCGCCGGCCTTGCCGTCATCCATCTCGGCTGGAGCGTGCCGGCCGCCTTCGCAGCCGGGCTTGCCTGCGGCGCGCTTCTCGCGCTGGTGATCGGGCTGCTGGCGCTGCGCACCTCCGGCGTCGCCTTCATGATCGTCACTATGATGTTCGCGCAGGTATTCTATCTCGTCATCCTCTATTTCGCTGCCTGGACCGGTGGCGACCAGGGCATGGTCGTGCCGCAGCCGATGCGTGTCCTTGTCCTGGGCAGCACGTCGCTCGACCTCACCAACCCGACCGTGCGCTATATGAGCGCGCTGGCACTGTTCTCGATCGTGCTGCTCATAAGCCTGGCGATAGTCCGCTCCGGCTACGGTCGCGTGCTGGTCGCCATCCGCGAGAACGAAGAGCGGACCAAAATGCTTGGCTATGATACATTTTCCAACAAGCTCGCCGCCGTCGTCATCTCAGGCAGCATCTGCGCGGCTTCCGGCGCGGCCTATGCGCTGCTGTTCGGCTATGTCGGCTCGAGCTTCGCTTCGGTGCAATATTCCATCCTGCCGCTGCTCTGGGTGCTGCTGGGCGGTGCCGCTACCACGCTCGGTCCGCTGATCGGCACGCTGTTCATGTATTATGTCATCGATGTCGCCAGCGGCTACACCTCGGCCTATCTGCTGATCGTCGGCATAGCGCTCATCCTGCTGGTGCTGTTCTTCCCGAGAGGCATTCTCGGCAGCATCCGCCAGCGCTGGCTCGGGTGGTTGCCATGATGCCGCTGCTCACCACCAAAGGCCTGTCGCGCAGTTTCGGCGGCTTGCGCGCCGTCGACGGCGTCGACTTCGCGCTGATGCCGGGCGAGATCCGCGCTGTCATCGGCCCCAACGGTGCCGGCAAGACCACCTTCGTCAGCCTGGTCAGCGGCCGTATCCAGCCCTCGTCGGGCATGATCGTCTTCGACGGCGCGGACATCACCAATCTGCCGGCCTACGCCAGGGTTCGCCTTGGCGTCGCCTACACTTTCCAGATCACCAGCGTCTTTGCCAATCTCAGCGCCTACGACAATGTTGCCCTGCCGGTGCAGCGCACGCTGACCGACGGCCGCTCGAAGGGCGCGGTTCACACCGGCGTCATGGCCGCGCTCGAGCGTACCGGCCTTGCCGACCGCGCCGACATGCCGGCCGGGCAGCTGTCCTACGGTCACCAGCGGTTGCTGGAAGTGGCGATGGGACTGGCACTGAAGCCGCGGCTGCTGATCCTCGACGAACCGACGCAAGGGCTGGCCGACAGCGAGATCGATAATTTCATCGAGCTGGTGCGCGAGATCGCCGATAGCGCCACCGTGCTTTTGATCGAGCACAACATGCCGGTGGTCATGCGGCTCGCCGACCGCATCACCGTCTTCAACGCCGGCAGGATTTTGGCTGAAGGCACGCCCGAGCAGATCCGCGCCAATGCCGCGGTGCAGGACGCCTATCTGGGGACGACCCATGGCTGAGGCCCAGTCCAAGGCACTGACGATCTCCGGGGTCGACTGCTTCTATGGCGAGGTCCAGGTGCTCTATGGCCTCGATCTTGTCTTGAACGAGGGCGAAGTGCTCTGCCTGTTCGGCCGCAACGGCGCCGGCAAGACGACGACGCTGAAGGCAATCATGGGCCTGGTGCCGGTAAGCTCAGGCTCGATCCGGCTCGAAGGGCGGGAATTGACCGGCTTGCCGGCGCACGAGGTGCCCAAGGCCGGCCTCGCCTACGTGCCGCAGGGCCGGCGGCTGTTCGCCGAGATGACGGTGGCTGAAAACATCGAGATCGGCCTGATGGCCCGCAACAAGGGCAAGGCGACGCGCGAAAACGTGCTCGATCTTTTTCCGCTGCTGCGCCAGCGCCTCAGGCAGCGTTCCGGCACGCTGTCCGGCGGTGAGCAGCAGATGCTGGCCATGGCCCGCGCCCTGTGCCTGGAACCACAGGTGCTTCTGCTCGACGAGCCGACCGAAGGGCTGATGCCGTCGATGATCGCCAAGATCCGCGAAACGGTGTCGAAGCTGCGTGCGCTTGGCGTGTCGACAATTCTTGTCGAGCAGCGCGTCGATGCCGTGCTCTCGGTCGCAGACCGCGTTTGTTTCATCGAAAACGGCCGCAACCGCGAGACGGTCGACGTTGAGGAGCTGCGTGCCGATCCCTCGGCGGTCCGTCGCTATGTCGGCGTCGGATGATCAGGCAAAGAACAGCAAGCCGGCAAGCAGGAATGTCGGGATCAGCACCGCGCCCGACCATGCCATATAGCCAAAGAAGCTCGGCATCTTGATGCCGCGATGCCTGGCAATGGCATAGACCATGAAATTCGGCGCATTGCCGACATAGGTGTTGGCGCCCATGAACACCGCGCCTGCCGAGATCGCCGCCAGCGTCGAGGCGAACTCGGTCATCAGATGCTGCGCATCGCCGCCAGCCAGCTCGAAGAACACCAGATAGGTCGGCGCATTGTCGAGGAAGGACGACAGCGCTCCGGTCAGCCAGAAATAGGCAAGGTTGTCCGGCGCGCCGGTCGGCGAACTGACCAGCAGCACCAACGGCGCCAGCGCGCCGTCGAGCCCGGCCCGCAATATGGCGACGACCGGCACGATGCAGATGAAGATGCTGGCGAACAGCTTCGCCACCTCGGCAATCGGCCCCCAGTTGAAGGCGTTTGCGCCGCGAAACTCCTTCGGCGAGACGACAAGCGAAGTGAAGGCCAGTATCAGGATGGCGGCGTCGCGCACCAGATTCTGCAGCTCGAGGCTGACGCCCTGAAAAGAGAAACTCACTCCCGGCTTCCAGGCAGCGGAAATCAGGATCGCGGCGATTACGCCGGCCAGCAGCGGGATGTTGGCCAGGCCGCGAATGCGCACCTTGCTGTCGGGCGTCGGATCCTTGATCTTCGGCGCGCCTTCCTCCCGGCGATGCATGATGATGTCGATCGCCAGGAAAACAGCCAGCACCACGCCGGCGACGAACAGCGTCTCGGGCAGCAGGTGAACTGTCGTCCAGAAGAAATCGACGCCGCGCAGAAAGCCGACGAACAGCGGCGGATCGCCCAGCGGCGTTAGCGACCCGCCGATGTTGGAAACCAGGAAGATGAAAAAGATGACGACATGGGCGTTGAAGCGCCGGTTGTCGTTGGCGCGGATGAGCGGCCGGATCAGGATCATCGAGGCGCCGGTTGTGCCAATGATCGAGGCAAGCAGCGCCCCTCCCAGCAACAGCCCGGCATTGACCAGCGGCGTGCCGTGTATGTTGCCGGCAACGAAGATACCGCCCGAAATGGTGAACAGCGCAAACAGCAGGATGATGAACGACATGTATTCGGTGAGCAGCGCATGCAGCACCGCCTGCGTGGCGGACGGGATGCCGAAGGCGATGGCCAGCGGCCCGATCACCAACGCTGCCCAGAAGGCAGCGATCTTGCCGTAATGGTGCTCCCAAGCATGATGGAACAGCAGCGGGCCGGTCGCGATGCAAAGCAATAGCCCGGCAAACGGCAGCACCCACCAAAGCGACATGGCGGCGCCCGGCAATTCGTGCGCTTCGGCCGCGAGAACCGCTCTCGGAGAAAAGATTGCTGCAATAAGTGCAGCACTTGCCGTCAACGCCGCAAACCGCATGAAGCCCCTCAAAAGTCTGTCAGGTTCGGGTGGATGACGTTCAAATCAGTGTCACGCCGGCATCGCGCATCCGGCCCAGCATCCTCTCCACGGAGCCGTTGAGATCGATGCCGCGGCAGGCGTCGAGCCGCACGGACGTCTCAAAACCGAGCTTGACTGCGTCGAGCGCCGAAAAGGCGACGCAGAAATCCGTCGCCAGGCCGACCAGGGTCAGCGTCTCGATGTTCCGATCCCGGAGATAGCCGGCAAGGCCGGTCGGCGTCGTCCGGTCGTTCTCGAAGAATGCGGAATAGCTGTCGATCGCAGGACGGAACCCCTTGCGGATCACCAGCTCGGCCTTGCTCCAGGCGAGGCCCGAATGGAAATCCGATCCCAGGCTGCCCTGGATGCAGTGATCCGGCCACAGCGTCTGGTGGCCATAAGGCACGTCGATCGTTTCGAACGGGTGCTTGCCGGGGTGGCTGGAGGCAAAGCTCGAATGGCCGGCAGGGTGCCAGTCCTGCGTCAGCAGGACGTGCTCGGTCCGCCGGATCAGGTCATTGACCAACGGCACGATTTCGTCGCCACCGGCCACTTCAAGGGCGCCACCCGGGCAGAAATCGTTCTGCAGGTCGATAACGACAAGCGCTTCGTCGGCCATGGAGCCTCCTTATTTTCTTGGTCTTGAGCTTAGGCTCCAATGAAAACGCGACCGGACGCAGAAACTTGACCAGATGGCCGGCTGCGTCAACCTCTCATGGCATAACAAATGCGTTCCGGGTGCACCGGTGCCAACAGCCGTGCAAACTCTGGCTTTGACAATTCCTGCCGGCTTGATATCATTTGCATACGAATGAATTTCCTGCCTTGAATGCTCGGGAAAATCTTTCGGCAGGATCCCCTCTCGGGAAGCCCATTCTGGGAAGGCAAAGCGTGATCCGTTACGCAAAACCCACCACGGTCGACGACGCCCTCGCTTTGCTGGGCGAAGGGCAATGGCGCATCCTCGCCGGCGGCACCGACTTCTATCCGGCACAGGGCAGCAAGCCTTTCCGCGACAATGTCCTCGATATCAATGGCCTGGTGGCATTGCGCGGCATTGCCGAAGCCGAAAACCATTGGCTCGTCGGCGCGCGCACCACCTGGACCGATCTCGTCCGCCATCCTCTGCCGGCGGCTTTCGACGCGCTGAAGCAGGCGGCGCGGGAAGTCGGCTCGGTGCAGATCCAGAACGTTGCCTCGATTGCCGGCAATCTCTGCAACGCCTCGCCGGCCGCCGACGGCGTGCCGCCGCTGCTGGTGCTCGATGCCGAAGTCGAACTGCGTTCCGCTGTGGCGACCCGGCATCTGCCCCTTGCAGAATTCATCCTCGGCAACCGTCGCACCGCACTGCAGCCCGGCGAAATGGTCATGGCAATCCGCATTCCCAAACCCGCGACCGCCGGCAGCTCCGCCTTCGTGAAACTCGGCGCGCGGCGTTATCTCGTCATCTCCATCGCCATGGCCGCCGCACGCCTGGCCGTCGAAGATGGTAGGGTCAGGAACGCGGCCGTCGCCGTCGGTTCCTGCTCGGTTGTCGCCAGGCGCCTGGCGGGTGTCGAGGCGGCGCTACGCGGCCGGCCCGTCGGCCACGCGCTGGCCACTGCGATCCAATCCGCACCGATGGACGAGCTGTCGCCGATCGGCGACGTGCGCGGCAGCGCCGAATATCGGCTGGACGCTGCGCGCGAGATCGTCGCCCGCGCCGTGCTTGGTGCGATGGGCGCTGTTCCCGACGAAAGGGCGGCGGCCTGATGGACATGGAGCGCGCCGACATCGCCTTCGAAGTCAACGGCGCCGCCGTCAGCGTTTGCGTGCCGCCGGTGCGGCGGCTGTCCGCGGTGTTGCGCGACGAACTGCGGCTGACCGGCACCAAGATCGGCTGCGATGCCGGCGATTGCGGCGCCTGCACGGTGCTGGTCGACGGCGAGCCGGTCTGCGCCTGCCTGATGCCCGCGGCTTCCGCCTCCGGCACCGTGGTGACGACCGTCGAAGGCCTCGCCAATGGCCGGTTGTCGGCGCTGCAGGCTTCGTTCCTCAGCCATGGCGCAGCGCAATGCGGCGCCTGCACGCCCGGCCTGCTGGTCGCGGCAACGGCACTCCTGGACAGGACGCCTTGCCCGAGCGAGGCCGAAACGCAGGATGCACTGGGCGGCGTGCTCTGCCGCTGTACCGGCTACCGCAAGATCGTCGCCGCGGTGATGGATGCTTGGCGCCACGCCGACGGTCTCGATCAGCGCATGCCATCCTCTGGCCATGCCGTCGGCTCCTCCCCGATCCGCCTCGATGGCCTTCCGAAAGTCACTGGCGGCGAAAAATTCGGCGGTGATTCATTCCCGGCCGACGCATTGTCGGTGTTGGTGGTCCGCTCGCCGCATTATCATGCCGCTTTCACTTTTGGCGATCTCGGCAGCTGGGTGAAATCCCGTCCTGGCATTGCCGGCGTCTTCACCGCCGCCGACATTCCGGGAAAGAATTGTTTCGGCGTCATCGCGCCCTTCGCCGACCAGCCGGCGCTGGCCGAAGGGGTTTCGCGCTTTCGCGGTGAGGCGGTGGCGCTGGTCGCCGGCGAACGCGAGGCTATCCTCGATCTCGACCTAGCCGATTTCCCTGTCAGTTGGACCGAGTTGCCGCATTTTCTGGAAACTGGCGAAGCGCAGGCCGGCGGTGCGCAACTAGTCCATGAAAACCGGCCCTCGAACCTGCTCACCTCCGGCTTCGTGGAGCGTGGCGACCCCGAAGCCGCGCTCGCCGGTGCGGCTTTCGCCGTTTCCGGCGCCATCCACACTTCCTATGTCGAGCACGCCTATATCGAACCGGAAGCCGGCTATGCCTTCATGGACGGCGACACGCTGGTCGTCGTCGCCTGCACGCAGGCGCCCTATATGGACCGTGACGACACGGCAAAAGTGCTCGGCCTTGCCCCGGAACAGGTGCGCATCGTGCCGACCGCCACCGGCGGCGGCTTCGGCTCCAAGCTCGACGTCTCGCTGCAACCGCTCATCGGCCTCGTCGCCATGAAAACCGGCCGGCCGGCGGCGCTCGCCTACAGCCGCACCGAATCGATGATCTCGACCACCAAGCGCCATCCCGCTCAGATGAGAGCGAGCATCGGCGCCGATGCCGACGGCCGCATCACCGGCATGGTCTTCGCCGGCGATTTCAACACCGGCGCCTATGCCAGTTGGGGGCCGACGGTCGCCAACCGCGTGCCGGTGCACGCCTCCGGCCCCTATGCGACGCCGAACTATCGGGCCGAAGGCCGCGCCATCCACACCAATGGCCCGATTGCCGGCGCCTTTCGCGGTTTCGGCGTGCCGCAGGCGACGATCATGCAGGAGACCCTCTATGACGACCTGGCCGACAAGCTCGGCATGGATCGGCTCGACTTTCGCCTGAAGAACTGCCTTCGGAACGGATCCGAAACAGTCACCGGCCAGCGGCTCGAGTCGGGCGTCGGCATCGCCGACTGCCTCGAGGCCCTGCGCTCACATTGGCGGCGTGCCCTAACTGACGCCGACGCGTTCAACGCCCGTAGCAGCGGCGAAAAAAAACGCGGCGTCGGCGTCGCCTCTTGCTGGTACGGTTGCGGCAACACCTCGCTGCCCAATCCGTCGACCATCAAGGTCGGCATCTCGGCATCGGGCGAAGTCGTCCTGCATCAGGGGGCGGTCGATATCGGGCAAGGTTCGAACACTGTCATCGCGCAGATCTGCGCCGACGCGTTGGGTCTTCCGCTTGAAAAGCTGCGGCTGAAAGGCGCCGACACGGCGATCACCCCCGACGCCGGCAAGACGTCGGCCTCGCGCCAGACCTTCGTCACCGGCAAGGCCGCCGAAAAGGCCGGCCGCGCCTTGCGCGATGAGATCTTGCGTTTCGCCAATGTCTCGGAAAAGGCGGCGATTGCGCTGGACGGCACAAGTCTGAGCATCGGGGAAGGCGAAGCGACGCGCCGCATCGATCTTTCCTCGCTGAAGGCAGACGCCGAAGGCTTTGTCTTCCGTGCCGAGGAAAGCTATGACCCGCCGACGCTGCCGCTCGATGCCAAGGGCCAAGGCAAGCCTTATGCCGTCTATGGCTATGGCGCCCAGATCGCCGAACTGGAGGTCGACCTCAGGCTCGGCACCGTGAAGCTTATAAAAATCACCGCCGCGCACGATATCGGCAAGGCCATCAACCCTTTACTGGCAGAGGGCCAGATCGAGGGTGGCATCGCCCAGGGCATCGGCATGGCGCTGATGGAAGAATATATCCCCGGCCGCACCGAAAACCTGCACGACTATCTGATCCCGACGATCGGCGACGTGCCACCGATCGAGACCATCCTGATAGAAGTTCCGGATCCGGAAGGACCCTTCGGCGCCAAGGGTTTGGGCGAGCATGTGCTGATCCCGACGGCGCCGGCGATCCTCAACGCCATCCGCCACGCCACCGGTGTGCTGGTCACCAAAATTCCGGCGACGCCGACCCGCATTCGCGCCGCCATCCTCGACAAGGAGGCGCGCCGATGAGCGAGCTTGCCGAACGCTTCGAGACACACGATCCCGGCGAGAAGCTGGTGGCCGAGAAGATCCGCTGCGATGCCTGTCCGGTCATGTGCTACATCGCCGAAAGCCGCACCGGCGCCTGCGACCGCTACGGCAATGTTGGCGGCAGGATCGTGCGGATGGATCCACTGACCATCCTCGACCACGCGGCCGAGACCGGCGCCGCAATCGTACCCTTTGCCGAAGAAGGCGAGACATGGGACGGCGAACTGGTCAACACCGGCCGCCGCTTCGTCACCGCCATCGGCGCCGGCACCACCTATCCCGATTACAAGCCGGCGCCCTTCATCGTCAGCCAGGAGGTCGAGGGCGTCGATCTGGTCACCGTCGTCACCGAGGGCATCTTCTCCTATTGCGGCGTCAAGGTGAAGATCGACACCGACCGTCATATCGGCCCCGAAACGGCGACGGTCCGTGCCCAAGGCGAGGCGATCGGCCATGTCACGACCGGCGAATACGGCTCGCAGATGCTGTCGCTGGGCGGCGTACATCATTTGACCGGCGGCTCGAAGGCTGAAGGGCGCGCCACCTGCGACGCCATGCTCGCCCTGTGCAACCGCAAACCGGTTGAACTCGTCATCGACGGCGGCGCCACCGTCATCGTCGAAGCCGGCAAGCCGCCGGTCATCGACGGCAAGCTCGAGCAGCGCATGCGCGTCGGCTGCGGTTCGGCTACCATAGGCATGTTCGCGACCCAATGGCGCGGCCTTGTCGACGAGGTGGTGGTGGTCGATGACCACATCACCGGCGTCGTCTCCGAGCATCAGGCCGGCAAGGTGCTTGGCTGGCAGGATACCGGCATCAAGATCATCGGCCGCCGTTCGACGCCGGGCCGTTATTTCAAGGTGTCGGAGCCCGGCCTCGGCTGGGGCGGCACCAGCATTTCCGACCCGCTGTCGATCCTTGGTGAATGGAACGCCAAAAAGGGTGCGCGCCCCGGCATGTCGCTGCTGATGGTCTCGACCACCGGCGAGCAATTCGCCTATTACGAGCTCGACGACGAACTGAAGCCGGTCCAGAAACCGTTCCCGGAGCGGCTGCGGAAGTCGGTCGAACTGATCGAGGACAATTGCGAGCCGGCGCTCTGCACCGTGCTTTTCGTCGGCGGCGCCGGCGGCTCGCTGCGCGCCGGCGTCACCGAGAACCCGGTCAATCTGACCCGCTCGGTGCAGGGCTTGACGACCTATGTGACGGTCGGCGGCGCGCCGGTCTATGTCTGGCCGGGCGGCGGCATCACGCTGATGGTCGACGTCACCCGCGTGCCGGAAGGCGCCTTCGGCTATGTGCCGACCCCGGCGCTGGTGGCGCCGATCGAGTTCACCATGCGCCGCGACGATTATGTCAGGCTTGGCGGCTACGAAGGCGAAATCCGCAGCGTCGACGATATCCTGGCCAAGGGCGGCGAATATCTCAATCCGCGCCGCGGCACGGCCGCACCCCGTGACAATCCCTGGCCGCCGCTGGCGCAGTTGCGTCGCGCGGCCGCAAACGGGGCCGGGCGATGAACGGCCCGCAGGCGCATTGGCTCGAGGACGGCCGGAGGCTTCACCTCAATCATGGGCCGATCGACCTGATCGTCGAGGCATTCGGCGAGGCGAGTGAATGCAGCGCCGCATATCGTCAGGCAGTGGCGCGCTTCCAGACAATCCTGCCCGAACTGGTCGAAGAGTTGCCCGAACTGCGGCGCCCGGCCGCCTCGCGGCCACGTGCTTTCGCTGGCCCGACGGCGCGCCGCATGGAAGCGGCGGTCGTTCCGCTAGCGAAACAATTCATCACACCGATGGCGGCCGTCGCCGGCTCGGTAGCCGACGAAGTGCTTGGCGCGCTGCTTGCCGGCCGCCGGCTCGAGCGCGCCTATGTCAACAATGGCGGCGACAGCGCGATCTATCTCGGCCACGGGCAGTCGATGACGCTTGCCATTGCCGGGACAGGTCATGGGTTGGTAGATCGTCTCACGATCCGCCCCGAAGACGGGATCCGCGGTGTCGCGACAAGCGGCTGGCGCGGCCGCTCCTTTTCGCTGGGCATCGCCGACGCGGTCACGGTGCTGGCGCGAACGGGTGCTGAAGCCGATGCCGCCGCGACCTTGATCGCCAACGCCGTCGACCTGCCCGGTCATCCGGCCGTTAGGCGCGTACGGGCGCGCGATCTCGCACCTGACAGCGATCTCGGCGACCGTTTGGTGACGCAGGGCGTGGGGCTGCTTTCCGCCGCTGAAATCGCTATTGCGCTGGAAGGCGGATTTGCCGTTGCCGAGGAGTTTCGGCGGCGCGGCCTGATTGCCGCCGCGGCGCTTTTCCTCGGCGGTCAGGCGCGCATCGCAGGTCCGATGGCGCTCGCCAATAAAGTTTTAGAGAGGGAAATTGCTCATGCCTGAGTTTCCGATCCGCAAGATCGCCGTGCTGACCGAAGAGATTTTTCACGAAGGCGGGCCGGTGGCGAAGGTGCCGCGGCGCCGTGCCGCGGCAATGGCTGTGGTCAAGAACCCGTTCGCCGGCCGTTACGTCGAGGAACTGCAGAGCGCCATGGAGGATTTGAAGCCGCTCGGGCTGCTGCTCTCCGACAGGCTTATTGCCGCATTGGGCGGCGACGTCAAACAGATCGACGGTTACGGCAAGGGCGCCATCGTCGGCATGGCGGGCGAGCTGGAGCATGGCGCGCTGTGGCATGTGCCGGGCGGCTATGCCATGCGCGAACGGCTCGGCGACGCCAAGGCGATCGTGCCCTCGGCGAAGAAGGTCGGCGGCTTCGGCGCGCGGCTCGATGTGCCGCTCGGCCACATCAACGCCGCCTATGTGCGCAGCCATTTCGATGCCATGGAAATCGGCATTAGCGATGGCCCCCGTCCCGACGAGATCCTGTTTTGCCTCGCCATGACCTGCGGCCCGCGCGTGCACGACCGCATGGGTGGGCTGGCGGCCAAGGACATTAAGGCATGGGATGGGCTGCGGTGAGCGCCGAGGACAATCTGCTCGAGCTGGTCGAGGCCGAGGAGCCTGACGAAAACGACTATCGCTTGCAGGAGCAGGTCGGCTTCATCCTGCGCAAGGCGCATCAGCGCCATGTCTCGATCTTCGCCGCACACATCGCCGATCTGACGCCGCCGCAATTTGCAGCTTTGGCCAAATTGCGCGACGTCGGCGAGACCTCGCAGAACCAGCTTGGCAGCCTGATCGCCATGGATGCGGCCACCGTGAAGGGCGTCATCGACCGGCTGAAAGCGCGTGGCTTTGTCGAACTTAGCAAACACGAAATCGACAAACGGCGCCTGCTGGTCAATCTGACCGCCGAGGGGCGCGACGCGATCGAGCGGCTGATTCCGCTTGCCCGTGAGATTACGCAGGAAACGCTGGCGCCGCTTTCCGCCAAGGAAGCGGCCATTTTCATGAAGCTGCTGGCCAAGCTGGCTTAATCTGCTGCCTGCCGGCGTTTGGTTGTTGTTCCTGCCGGGCGCTGAACGCCCGGCAGGAAAGCCTCGTCTCAGAGGCCGTTGTCCTTCAGGATCTGGGCGGCATTTTCCTTGGTGATCTTCTGCGTCGGCAGGGTGATGGTCTTTTCCACCTTCTCCCCGTTCAGGAACTTGATCGCCTGCCGCAGCCCTTCGGCGCCCGGCGTCACATAAGTGAACGTCGCCGTCAGCTCGCCATTGGCGACCAGCTGCACGCCTTCATTGGGCAGGCCGTCGATGCCGATGAACTTGATGTCCTTCTCACGTCCGACGTCCTTGGCGGCAAGATAGGCGCCATAGGCCATCGGATCATTGTGGCCGTAGACAAGATCGATTTTCTCGTTGTTGCGCAACGCCGTCGCCATGATGTTGTAGGCCTGGTCCTGCTTCCAGTCGCCCGACTGCTGGTCGAGCAGGTATTTTATGCCTGGCTCCTTATCGGTGAATTCATGGAAGCCGTCATGGCGGTCGTGTGCCGGCTGGGTGCCCATGCCGCCCCAGATCTCGACGACGTTGCCGGCGGCCTTGCCCTTGCCGCCAAGCAGCTCGACGGCATATTCACCGGCAGCCCGGCCGATCAGCTTGTTGTCGCCGCCGACGAACTGCGTGTAGTCGTTGGTTTCGACGTTGCGGTCGAGCACGAAGACCGGGATCTTGGCATCGATCGCCTGCTGCACGACACCGGTCAGGCCGGCGGATTCTTTCGGTGATACCAAGAGCGCATCGACCTCCTGACGGATAAGGTTTTCGACATCGGCGACCTGCTTCTCGGTCTTGTCCTCGCCGTCGGTGATGATCAGCTCGAGTTCCGGATGCTTGGCCGCTTCGGCCAGGATGTCCTTGTTGAACTGGGCGCGCCAGGGTTCGATGGTCGTCACCTGCGAGAAGCCGATCTTCCACTTCTTGTCCTGCGCATGGGCGCCGCCGGCAAGCATGGCGGTCGTGGTCAGGAGTGCCGCTGTCAGCCCGGCGAGCTTCAACAATTCACGTCGTTTCATTTCTTGTTTCCTCCAATATTCAGAGACGCGGTCTCTTGCGACGGCCGCTTTGCCGCGGCCGTTTCCTTGTGCGCTTGCCCGCCGGGCAGTCGCAGATAGAAGAGAAGATCACCGGCACTGCGCTCCTGTACGAGCACGGTACCGATGATGATCATCCCCTTCAGCACCAGCTGAAGGTTCGAATTGATGTTGTGCAGTTGCAGGATGTTGGAGAGCAGCCCGAAGATCAGCACGCCGCAGAACGTCCCGGTGAGGCTGCCGCGTCCGCCCATCAGGCTGGTGCCGCCGATGACCACGGCGGCAATGGCGTCGAGCTCCAGCCCGGCGCCGGCGTCCGGCTTGCCTTGCCGGTACTGCGCGACATAGAGCACCGCCGCGATGCCGGCCAGCAGCCCTGACACGGCATAGGTGGCGATCTTCACGCGGCCTGCGGCGATGCCCGACAGCCGCGCCGCCTCCTCATTGCCGCCGATCGCATAGACATAGCGGCCGAACGGGGTGAAGCGCAGCACGGCGCCGTAGATCAGGATGGCGCCGAGGAAGAACAGGCCCGGCATCGGGATCACGCCGAATACCAGAGAGCGCAGCATTTCGAAATCGGCGGTGGCATTCGAGCCGGTGTAGACCGGCAGCACCGCATTGTTCTGGCCGGCTGTCAGCCGGGCGATGCCGAGCGCAGTGACCATCATCGCCAGCGTCACGATGAAGGGCTGCAGCCGCCCGGCGACGATGATGAAGCCGTTGAGCGCGCCGAACAGCAGGCCGACGCAAGGCGCCACCAGCAGCACGCCGAGCACGCCGAATTTTGAGCCCACCTGCGGCAGCAGGAACCACAGCACCAGACTGCACAGGATCACCCCGACAATGCCGGGCGTCACCAGCCCGCGAACGCTGTCCAACCTGATGTCGTGCGTGGCCTGCGCGCCGGCGCGGGATTTTTCGATGTTCAGCAGGATGAAACGAGTGACGAGAATGCCGAGGCAAAGGGCTGCCAGGGCAACTGTCGGCACCCCCAGCACCACCGCCGGCGTCACGCCGGGGACCGTCAGCAGCATGGCACAGACGACCGTGCAGATAGCCATCAGCGAGCCGACGGAAAGGTCGATACCGCCGGTGATGATCACCGCAGTCATGCCGGTGGCAATCAGCCCGGTGGTCGACACCTGGCGCAGCACATCGAGCAGGTTGCCGTAGGACAGGAAGATGTTGTTGCCCTTGGAGCTGATCGGCGAGCCGAGCACGCCGATCAGGAAGATGGCGATCAGGCCCCAATAGAGCTTCGTCCGGGACAGGATATGCAAAATGCTCATGCGGCAGGCCTCGTCATCGTCCGTCGCGGCGCCGCAAGCCGCATGATGGCCTCCTCGCTGGCTTGCGCGCGGGACAGGATTCCCGTCTGGCGGCCGTCGGCCATGACCAGGATACGGTCGGAAAGATGCAGCAGCTCCGGCAATTCCGAGCTGATGACGGCGATTGCCAGCCCGTCTCGCGCCAGCTTGAAGATGAGATCGTAGATTTCCCGCTTGGCACCGACATCGATGCCGCGCGTCGGCTCGTCGAGCAGCAGCACCCGCGGCCTCGTCGCCAGCCATTTACCGATGACGACCTTCTGCTGGTTGCCGCCGGACAGCGTGCCGGCCGGCTGCTCGACGGTCTCGCAGCGAATTCCGAGCGCCTTGACGGCGTCCCGTGCCAGCCCTTGCTCGCCGGCCAGCGAGCGCAGGCCGAACCGCGCCAGCGCGCCGACCAGCGGCAGTGCGACATTGTCGGTGATCGAGGCCTCGAGGTGCAGGCCTTGCGTCTTGCGGTCTTCGGTGACCAGGGCGATGCCGAGCCGGCGTGCGTCGCGCGGCGAACGGATTTCTACTGCCTCGCCATCGAGCCAGATCTCACCGCCGGCACGGCCGCCGCTGGACCCGAAGATGGTTTCCAGGATTTCGGTACGGCCCGAGCCCAGCAATCCGCCGATACCGAGAATTTCTCCGGCGGCAAGATCGAAGCTGACGCCGTCGAGCACGGTGCGCCAGCCATGGCGATTGGGCTTCGACAGCGACAGCTCGCTTACGGAAAGGACGGTGTTGCCACCGGGAATGCGGTGTTCCTGGGAGGAAGCAAGCAGGTTTCGCCCGACCATCGCCGAAATTATGGCGTCTTCGTCGAGCTTGTCCATCGCCTGCGTCAGGACGTGGCGTCCATCGCGAAACACGGTGACGCGGCTGGCCAGATGCATAACCTCGTCGATGCGGTGCGAAATGTAGACGATCGCCACGCCGCTGTCGGCGAGCTGGCGGATGATGCGGAACAGCCGCTGGCATTCGGCCGGCGAAAGCGCCGAGGTCGGCTCGTCCATGATCAGAATGCGCGCCGACATCGACAGCGCCTTGGCGATCTCGACCAGCTGCTGTTCGCCGACGCGCAAGGCACCGACGCGCGCATCCGGGTCGAGCTGGATGCCGAGCCTTTGCAAGAGCGTTCCGGCGGCGCGGCTGCTCGCCTTGCGGTCGACGATCAGTCCGGCGATCAGCTTCTCGCGGCCGAGAAAAATGTTGTCGGCGACGCTGAGTTCGGGGACGAGGTTCAGCTCCTGGTGGATGATGGCGATGCCGGCGCGCTCGGCTTCGCGGACGCCGGTAAAGCGCACCGGGTGGCCATCGATACTGACCGTTCCGTTATAATCCGTGTAGACGCCGGACAGGATCTTCATCAGCGTCGACTTGCCGGCGCCGTTCTCGCCCATCAGCGCATGGACCTCGCCGCGCCGCAGTTCGAAGCCGACATCGACAAGCGCGGCGATACCGCCGAAGGACTTGGAGATGTGCTCGGCGCTCAGTACGACAGCCGAGCCGTCCGCCATAACGCCTTGCGCAGGGATGGAATTGCCGTGCTGCATGACAAGGACGGCCTCCCTCCGTCGTCACCGAACACCTCAAACGCTAATCTAAACGTTTCGATCATGTCAAGGCAATATCTGGAGCCTGAGATTGTTCCATTTCAATTCTTGCGCAAAATCATAAGATTCCGTACGTATTGCTACCGTGGAGTGGTGAAACGTTTCGAAAATGACAGCGTCAGGACGAAAAAAGCAGCGCAAATTCACTGCTCCGACTATGCTTCATGTGGCCGAGGCCGCGCGTGTTTCCGTGGCCACCGTATCGGCGCTGATCAACGGCACCGCGACCGTCAGCCCCGAGCTCAGCCAGCGCATCGAACAGGCGATCCGCGACATCGGCTACAAGCGCAACGCCATTGCCCGCAGCCTGAAGATGGGCACCACACGCACCATCGGGCTCACCGTCCCACACATCACCAATCCGTTCTTTACCGACGTCGTTTCGGTCATCCAGCAGGCTTTCGACAGGGCCGGCTACGCCGTCATGCTGTGCTGCACCGACGAGCACCTGAACACGCAGGACGACCAGATCAGGCTGCTGCTCGACCGCATGGTCGACGGACTGATCGTCGCGCGTGTCGGTGACGGCGCGATCCTCAAACGGATTGTCGACGACGCCAATGTGCCGGTCGTGCTGCTCGACCGTGTTTGCCAGGGTGTCGACACCGATGCCGTCGTTCTCGACAATCAGCGCGCGGTGTTCGACGCCATCACTTACCTGATCGATCTCGGCCATCGGCGCATCGGCTACATCTCCGGCTCGTTCGATATCTCGCCGATGCATGACCGCATGGCGGGATACCGCGAGGCCCTCCAGGCCGCCGGCCTGCCGGCCGAGACCGAACTCGTCCGCTTCGGCAACTTCCACGAAGTCGATGGCTACAACGCAACCATGCAGCTGCTTTCGCTGCACGACCGGCCGAGCGCCATCTTTTCGGCCAACAACCCGATGGTGATCGGCACCATGAAGGCCATTCGCGATATCGGCCTGTCCTGTCCGGAGGATATTTCGGTCGCCTGCTTCGACGATTTTCCGTGGTCGGATGTGTTCCGGCCGCAATTGACCACGGTCGCCCAGCCGGTGCAGGCGATTGGCGAACAGGCGGCCAATCTGCTGCTCGACCGGCTCGCCGGAAACAGGGATGCGCCGCCGCGCAAACTGACGCTCAAGGGACGCTTGATGATCCGCAATTCATGCCGTCCGCCAGGTGCGATCGCGCAGAGCGTCAGCGCGTAGCGCTTGGGCTCTGTTCAGAAACTTTGCAATGCCGGACGGACAGCGCTCCCTCTGTCCTGCCGACCCCGGGCCTTCGCAGCCACTACGGGCGTTCGTCTTTCGAAAACCGAGCAATTGAAGGACGCGGCGCCGATCGAGCCAAGTGGCCAACAATCAGCCAGCCGACAGTCAGGAAAATCTTGGCAATCGAAGCATGTCGGTTTAGGAATATGACGAGATGCGGCTGATCGCCCACACGGGCGCCGGCTTGAGTCATGCGCGTGAGATCGATCCTAATCGGGCTGGTACTTGCTGGGATGGCCGCATTCTTCGGCTGCACCACCGGCGGCGCATTAAAGACTTTCCCCTCGGCCTATGGCGGCCTCACCGACGCCGGTTTTCGCGTTCCGCCGGTTCCGATCTACAAGGTTGACCAAAAGTTCCGTCGGCAGACAGTGCCTTATGCGACTGAAGAGGCGCCGGGCACCATCATTGTCGATACAGGAGCGAAGTTCCTCTACTACGTGTTAGGAGACGGTCAGGCACTGCGCTACGGCATCGGCGTCGGCAAGGCGGGCTTCGAGTGGCATGGCACTGCTCACGTTGCGAGGAAGCGCGAATGGCCGGATTGGAGCGCGCCGTCCGCCATGATTGTACGCGAGCAGAAGCGAGGCCGCATCATACCGGCCCATATGGAGGGCGGACTCGTGAACCCGCTCGGTGCGCGGGCGCTTTATCTTTTCAACGAGAAGGGTGACACTGGATATCGCCTGCACGGTAGCCCCGAATGGTGGTCCATCGGCAAAGCCGTGTCTGCGGGCTGCATTCGCCTCATGAACCAGGACATCATCGATCTCTATGACCGCGCCACAATCGGCACCAAGGTGATCGTCATTTAGTGGACGCCGCGTTTCCCGCTAACGGACGAGCATGACGGATCGAAAACCTCCGCGTAAAACGCGCGAAATGTTCGCTATGTCTTCGCACACCTGTTCGCGATGTTCCCTGCCTAAGGCCGGCCTTGCCCGCAACAGTGGCAAGTGGCGAACCAACTCTCAGGCAGCTTCCGACAGCGATTTGTGAGCGTCGGCCAGGATCTCGAACGAGCGCACCCGCGCCGCATGGTCGAAAATCTGCGCTGTGACCATCAGCTCGTCGGCCCCTGTGCGGCGCACAAACGCCTCGATGCCTTGCCTGACCGTTTCCGGGGAGCCGACGACGGCGCAGGAAAGCGCTTGGCCGAGCATGGTCTTGGCCATTGGATCGAGGTCGCGCTCATATCCTTCGACCGGCGGCGGCAATCGGCCGGGCCGGCCGGTGCGCAGATTGACGAAGGCCTGCTGCAGCGAGGTGAACAACAGCCGCGCCTCGGCATCGGAAGGAGCGGCGAAGACGTTGAGGCCGAGCATCACATAAGGCTTGTCGAGCTGCTCCGAAGGCTGGAAACGCGAGCGGTAGATCTCCAGAGCATGGTCAAGCTCGGCCGGCGCAAAATGCGAAGCGAAGGCGTAGGGCAGGCCGAGCATGGCGGCAAGCTGCGCGCCGTAGAGGCTGGAACCGAGAATCCAGATCGGCACCTTTTCGCCTTCGCCGGGCACCGCGCGGATGCGTTGGCCGTCTTCGGCCGGCTGCAAGTAACCCATCAGCTCGACGACGTCCTGCGGGAAATTGTCGGCGCCAGCGTCGAGGTTACGGCGCAGCGCCCGTGCCGTGGCCATGTCGGTGCCGGGCGCCCGCCCGAGGCCGAGATCGATGCGACCAGGATGCAGAGCGTTGAGCGTACCGAACTGCTCGGCGATGACCAGCGGCGAATGATTGGGCAGCATGATGCCGCCGGCGCCGACGCGTATCGTATTGGTGCCGCCGGCCACATGGGCAATGACCACCGAGGTGGCGGCGCTGGCGATGTCCGGCATATTGTGGTGCTCTGCCAGCCAATAGCGCCGGTAGCCCAGCCGCTCGGCATGACGGGCGAGATCGAGCGAATTGGCGAGTGACTGTGAAGCGTTGCTGCCTTCGACGATCGGCGACAGGTCGAGAACGGAAAGAACGGTCATCGGCGCGGGTTTCCTGTGGGCCGAAGGGATGTAGGAAGCCGTTGCCGAGGCGGCAAATTCAAAATGTTGATGGAGCGCTGGGGGAAACGGACGTGCGACCGATGCAAGGTCGTGATCTGCCCCATCGGGGGGACGCTTTTGACCCTTTAAGCCGCTACTTTTTCACCTCGGGAATCTCTTCGTCCTCGATCGCTGCCGTGTGTTGCGCCGCCAGGAAATTGCCGACATGGCTGAGACCGTCGAAATGATCGCAGAACACCTTGATGACGACCAGCAGAGGCACCGCCAGCAGCGCGCCGACAAAACCCCACAGCCATGACCAGAAGGCGATGGCGATGAGGATCGCCACTGCGTTGATTTCGAGACGGCGGCCGACCACCGTCGGCGTCACGAACTGGCCTTCGACGACATCGCACATAAGGACGAAGGCCGGCGCCAGCAGCGCATAGGAAATCGTGTCGAAGCTTATCAGCGCGATGATCGTAACCAGCGTGATGGTGGTCAGCGCCCCGATATAGGGCAGGAAATTGAGCAGAGCCGCTGCCGCGCCCCAGACCTGCGCGTTGGGCACGCCGAGCGCCCACAGGCCGAGCCCGATGACCACGCCGAGACATGTATTGATGACCGTGACAGTAAGCAGATAATGCGAGATTTCACGTTCTACGTCGTAGACGACGCGCAGCGCCCGCTTCTTTTCGCTGAGACTGGGGAAGGACTGGACGATCTTTTCATAGAACATCGTGCCCGAGGCGAGCAGGAACAGCGACAGGACGAAGACGATGGTAACGCTGGCGCCGGCCGACAGCACATTGCCGGCGGCCTGCGAGAGAATACCGGATGGCGCCGTCGCCACCCTCTGAACGCCTGGCTCCTGGGATGTCTGTGTCAGGCCCTCGATCTGGCGCGAAATCTCCACGATCCGTTCGAACGGACGGCGCAGTTGTGCCAAACGTTCGGTAAGCTGCTGGCCGATCGTCGAGGTGTTGTTGATGAGGTCGATGACCGGGCCGCTGAGCAGATATCCCGCGACGGCGACGAGGCAGAACGAAAGCAGCACCAACAGTGTCGCTGAAATGACATCGGGCATGCCATGCTTGCGCAGGAAGCGAACGATCGGCGTCAGCGTCAGCGCCAGCAGGAAAGCCAGAATGACCGGCATGAAGAAGGCGCGGGCGAAGTAAAGCGCGTAGATCGCCATGAGAATGAAGATGCCGACGAGCAGCGAACGCATCAGATGCGCATCCGCCCGCGCCTCGACGCGCGGATCCGGGCTTTCGGCAGCGCTTGCGCCCGAAGCGTCGGGTTCGGCTTTCATTCTGACCCTCGGCGGCACACCGCGATTGGTGCAGACCGTTGGCGAAAACGCCTCTGTCGCTTCAAGGTTCCGTTAGCCGGCGTCACCGGCAAGGCCGCCTCGCGGCCTTGCCAATAAATCAGGTGACTGGGAATCAGGCAACCGGCGCCGCCACGGCGGGAACGGCCTTCGCAGTTTCCCGGCGCACGATCGGCGCCACTTTGGTGCCGTAGAGTTCGATGGCCTTCATCACCTTGGCGTGCGGCATGGTGCCGATCGCCATTTGCAGCAGGAAGCGGTCGTTGCCGAATATCCTGTGCTGGGCAATGATCTTCTCGGCCACCTGTTCTGGATTGCCGACGAACAGCGCGCCGTTTGGGCCGCGCGATTGGTCGAAATGCGCCCGCGATGTCGGCCCCCAGCCGCGCTCGCGGCCGATGCGGTTCATCACCTCGGCCTGCGGCCCGTAAAAATCGTCGGCTGCCTGGTCCGTGGTGTCGGCAATGAAGCCGTGCACGTTGAGACTGGTGGCAAGGCTTGCCGGATCGTTGCCGGCGCGCCTGGCTGCATCCCTGTAGATGTCGAACAGCGGTGCGAACCGCGCCGGCTCGCCACCGATGATCGCCAGTGCCAGCGGCAACCCGAGCACGCCCGCGCGGGCGACGGATTGCGGTGTTCCACCGACGGCGATCCAGATCGGCAATTTGTCCTGCAAGGGCCGCGGATAGACGCCGCGGTCGTTGATCGGCGCGCGCAGACTGCCCGACCAGGTCACCTTGACATGATCGCGGATGGCGAGCAGCAGGTCGAGCTTCTCGGCGAAGAGCTCGTCATAATCTTCGAGATTGTAGCCGAACAGCGGAAAGGACTCGATGAACGAGCCGCGCCCGGCCATGATCTCGGCACGGCCGCCGGACAGAAGATCGAGGGTGGCAAACTGCTGGAAGACGCGCACCGGATCGTCGGACGACAGCACGGTGACAGCGCTGGTCAGCCTTATGCGCTTGGTCCGTTCGGCCGCCGCCGCCAGCGCCACCACCGGAGCCGAGGCAGCATAGTCGGGACGGTGGTGCTCGCCGAGACCAAAGACGTCCAGCCCGACCTGGTCGGCGAGCTCGATCTCCTCGATCAGGTTGCGCATCCGCTCATGCGCACCGATCGCACCGGGACCTGGTTCCGGGCTGACGTCGGCGAAGGTGTAGAGACCGAGTTCCATAGTGTGTCATCTCAGCGTTTTGTCTTGGCGCTACACGTAGCGATCAGTCCGCCGCCCCGCCAGATGCCTGGATGGTGAACAGTGCGGGTGCCTTTCAGCCGAATTCAATCGAAATGGCGTCTCCCGGCTGCAACAGATCAGAATTTCATGGCTGGCATACCGTTTTGGCGCTTGAACTCTCGGTTTTCGCGCGTATGTAAGCCTCGCAAATTGACTTCAGGGAAGTGGACTTGGCTATCTATAGGGAAAAAGACGTTTTCGAGCGGCGCAATGCCGCAAACGAGGCAAAGAAGGCGCTTCTGGAGCGCTTCAAGGCAAAGCCGGCGCCAGATGATCCAGCGGTGCTGGCACGACAGGCCGAGCGCAAGGCGATCCTCGAGGCCCGCGCGATACGCGAGGCCGAAAAGGCCAGGCTGAAGCAGGAAAAGCTGGCGCGCGAAGCGGCCGAAAAGGCCGAGCGCGAGGCAGCTGCCGAAGCGGCACGCATCGCCGCGGAAGAAGCCGCACAGGCCGAAGCGAAGATCCGGGAAGCTGAAGAGAACGAGCGGATCGCCCGTTTTCTTGCCGACGAGGCCGAACGCAAGGCCAAGCGTGACGCACGCTATGCCGCGCGCAAGCAGCGCACCGGCAGGACGCCGCCCGGCTTCTCCGCGCGATAGCGCCTTTCGGCACTGATCAGCCGAATTCAAGAATCAGGGCCGCCTTGCAGGGGCCCTGAACGCGTTCGTCTGTCAGAATCGGCTAAGCCGCGAGCTTCAGTCCCATGATGCCGCAGACGATTAGCGCGATGCAGGCCAGCCTGATCGCGGTCGCTGGTTCCCCGAGCAGCCAGATCCCCAGCAGCGCCGTGCCGACGGTGCCGATGCCGGTCCACACCGCGTAAGCGGTGCCGACCGGCAACGCCTTCAGCGCCAGGCCGAGCAAGGTTAGGCTGACGATCATCGAGGCTACCGTCAGGACGGTCGGCAGCGGCTTCGAGAATCCGTCGGTGTATTTGAGGCCGATCGCCCAGCCGATCTCGAACAGTCCGGCGAACAACAGGAAGATCCACGACATCGGAACGCTCCGTTTCGATGGCTTCCGGCCGATTTCTTGAAAAGCGCAAAAATTGCCTTCGCCGCATCCATAGGGGATGCGCGTGAGCTTAGTGAACAATCATACCGGCCGCGTTTGCGGCCGGTCGAGATAAGCCGAAACGGTAGCTGCGGCCCTACTTGTCCTTCAGCTTCATCGCCTTCACCGGCGGTGCCTTCAGGGCCGGCGCCGGAGCCGGTTTCTTCGCGTCCTTCTTCGGCTTGCGGGCCTCCTTGCCTGCCTTCATCGCACCCTTAGCCATGACTCGTTCCTCCAGTTGATGTCTGGCGAAGTGAAACAAGAGAAAACGCTCGACTGCAAGAGGCCGCTGCCGTGCAGTCGCCCTGGCCGATGGCTGTCAACTGGTTTCTAATTCCCTCGTAAACCGCAGCGGTCCGTGCCATGGTCTTCTTCGCACTGCAGCATCAGCCCTTGCGTTTCGCCGGCTGATGATCAGGCAGGCCGGTCAGGACGACAATGCGGATCCACATCGGTTGCCAGATGAGCTTCGACTTCCCGCAGGAAACACCGCTGATCGCGATGCTAAACGTCCATTATTCGCGCGCATCCGATCTTGAGCGGCCGGACTTCCTGACGTCGAACCCGCCGGTGCCGATCGAAAGCTACCGCGACAGTTTCGGCAATTGGTGCAACCGTTTCGTTGCGCCGGCCGGGCGCTTTGCGTTCGGCACGGACGCGGTGATCCGCGACCCCGGCTCCTTCGAGACGCGCGAGCTGACGGCGTGGCAGCACGAGGTGCGCGATCTGCCGTCGGAGACGCTGCTGTTCCTGCTGCCCAGCCGTTATTGCGAGAGCGACGTGCTGTCGAATGAAGCGTGGCGGCTGTTCGGCAACACCCCGCTCGGCATTCCGCGCGTCCAGGCGGTCTGCGACTTCGTCCATAACCACATCGTCTTCAACTATTTCAATGCACGGCCGACGCGCACCGCCGCCGAGGCCTATCGCGAGCAGAGTGGTGTATGCCGCGACTTTGCTCACCTCGCTGTTGCCTTCTGCCGCGCCCTGAACATTCCGACCCGCTACTGCACCGGCTATATCAGTGATATCGGCCTGCCAAAGCCGTGGTCGGACATGGATTTCGCCGCTTGGATGGAGGTCTATCTCGGCGGCCGCTGGCATGCGTTCGACCCGCGCAATAACGCGCCGCGCATCGGCCGCATCCTGATTGCCTCCGGACGCGATGCCGCCGATGTGCCGCTGACCCACATTTTTGGGCCGGGCGCGCTGGCTGGCTTCAAGGTCTGGACGGACGAGGTCGTCGAATAGCCCCGCGCCGCCCTTTTGAACAACTGACCTTGTGAACAACTGGGCACTTCGGGCGTTGTGGGGACTGTGGAGCGTGGGCGGGCGCTCCGCCAATCTCGGTGCATCAACCAAGGCAGCACACCATGGCGGCGCATGGCGGGTCGAAAAAAGTGATCTATGCGGCGCTCGCCGGAAATCTTGCGATCGCACTGACCAAATTTGCCGCTGCCTTGTTCACGGGCAGCTCGGCAATGCTCTCGGAAGGCGTCCACTCGCTCGTCGATACCGGCAATGGCAGCCTGCTGCTTTACGGCATGCACCGTGCCGCCCGGCCGGCCGACCGCACGCATCCGCTCGGCCATGGCCGCGAGCTGTACTTCTGGAGCTTCATCGTTGCGCTCCTCGTCTTTGCACTGGGTGCCGGCATATCGTTCTACGAAGGCGTGACGCACATCATGGCGCCGGAGCCGATTGCCAACGCCAAGGTGAACTACGCTGTCCTTGGCCTTTCCTTCCTCTTCGAAGGCACCTCTTGGCTGGTGGCGCTGAAGGAGTTCCGCCACCAAAAAGGCAGCCACGGCTGGCTCGAGGCGGTGCAGCTCAGCAAGGATCCGAGTGTCTACACCGTACTCTTCGAGGACAGCGCGGCACTTCTCGGCCTCGTTGTCGCCTTCGCCGGCATATTGGCGGCGGAATTGCTGGACATGCCGAAGCTCGACGGCGCCGCGTCGATCGGCATCGCGCTCATCCTGGGCGGGACCGCGATCTTCCTGGCGCGCGAAAGCAAGAGCCTGCTGCTCGGCGAGCCGGCCTCGCCCGAGGTGCAAACAGAGGTGCTGGCCATCGTCCAGCAGGACCCGGCGGTGCAACGGGCAAATGGCGTGCTGACGCTGCATATGGGTCCGCAGGAGATCGTCGCCGCTTTGAGCATCGAGTTCGAGGATCATTTGTCGGCGCCGGAGATAGAGACCTGTGTCGAGCGCCTCGAGACGCGGCTGAAGGCGGAGATGCCGGAGGTGACGCGGCTCTTCGTCAAGCCGCAGACCACCGGCACCTGGGAACGCCGGAGCAAGACCTTGGCGGCGTCCGGAGGGGAACCGGCCTGAGGAAAATGGCTGCGCCATCGGGCAGTCCCGGTTATGATCGCGGGCAAAAGCTCCAGGAGGAACGAAGATGAAAATCGACGGCGCGTGTCATTGTGGCGCTATCACTTACGAGGCCGAAGTCGATCCGGAAAAGACCACCATTTGTCACTGCATCGATTGTCAGAAGCTAACCGGAACGGCCTTTCGCGTCACCGTGCCGGCGTCCGAGGACAATTACAGGATCACCAAGGGCACGCCGAAGATCTACATCAAGACCGGTTCGAGCGGCGCCAAGCGCGCCCAGGCATTTTGCGGTGAGTGCGGCTCGCATCTCTACGCCACGTCGGCGGGCGAGGGACCGAAGGTTTACGGTATCAGGGTCGGCACGGCACGGCAGCGCGAGCAACTGGTGCCGAGAAAGCAGATCTGGCACCGCTCGGCGCTGCATTGGCTGCCGGAATTCGAAGGCACAACCATCATCGAGGAGCAGTAGCGCCAGACCCGGGCGAAGCCTCCGGTTCCGGCGTAGCTCTCAATCGTCGCCTTCGACGACCCTTAGCCTCAACTGCCCGGTTTTCGAATCGGCGACGCGCGGGCTGATTTCCGCTTTTGCTCCGCTGCCATTCGAACCAGCGGTGTCCTCCGCCGGCTGCACGCCAAACTCCAGCGCCTCGATCTTTTGTCCGCGCCTGGTCACCTTCGATGTCGAGACAAGGATGTCCTCGATATCCTTGGCCGATTGACCGAAATGCGTCTGCAATTTGCGCACCCGCTCGTCGAGCCGGGAGACGTCTTCCATCAGCCGGATAACCTCGCCCTGGATCAGGTGTGCCTGCTCGCGCATGCGGGCATCCTTGAGGATCGCCTGGATGACCTGGATCGACAGCATCAAAAGCGATGGCGAGACGATGACGATCCGCGATCGATGCGCCTTCTGGACAACGGCCTCGAAATTCTCGTGGATTTCGGCGAACACCGATTCTGAGGGCACGAACATGAAGGCGGTGTCCTGCGTCTCGCCCTGGATCAGGTATTTTTCGGAAATATCCCGGACATGCACCTCGATGTCGCGGCGGAAAGCCTGTGCGGCGGACTTCTGCAGGTCGGCGCCTTCGGCGGCACGGATGGCATTCCACGCCTCGAGCGGAAACTTTGCGTCGATGGCAAGCGACGGTGCGCCGTTCGGCATCTTCACCAGGCAGTCGGGCCGGCTGCCATTCGACAAGGTCGCCTGGAATTCATAGGCGCCGTGCGGCAATCCGTCGGCGACGATGGCTTCCATGCGCGACTGGCCGAAGGCGCCGCGCGTCTGCTTGTTGGAAAGGATCGCCTGCAATTGCACGACCTGGCCGGCCAGCGACTGGATGTTGCCTTGCGCGATATCGATGACCGCCAGCCGTTCCTGCAGCTTGGCGAGGCTCTCATGCGTCGATCTCGTCTGCTCGGTCATGGTCTGGCCCAGGCGGCCGGTCATGGCATCGAGACGCTGGCCGATCGACTGTGTCAGTTCCGCCTGGCGCGCCCCGAACACTTCGGCGATGGCGCCCATGCGGCCCTGCATTTCCGCCTGGCTTGCCAAGATACCAGCCATCCGCCCCTCGGCGTCGCGGGCGTGGTCGGCGGCTTCGGCGGCCGCCACTGCACGCGCCTTGGCCGATCGCCAGAGCGCAACGACGAGCGCCACGAACAGGCCGAGGAACAGCATTGCGCCGAAACCCAGGGCTTGGCCGAGCGTGATCGTGGTGGCGCCGAGGCGGGCGACAGGTTCGGACAGGATGGTGGCCAGATCGTTCATGTCGACAGCATAGATGATTCGGTCTGCCGGCACAGATCAAAACGTGAACGACCCGAAGGCGCCCCGGTTGACGCTTTTCCTGCGAGGTCTTAGGTGAGACGCCATGTCGATCAAGCCGCTTATCATCCTCCCCGATCCCGTCCTGCGCCAGGTTTCAAAACCGGTCGAGCGTGTCGACGGCGATCTGCGCAAACTGGCCGGCGACATGCTGGACACCATGTATGACGCGCCCGGCATCGGCCTCGCAGCGATCCAGGTCGGCGAACCCTTGCGCATGCTGGTGATCGACCTGGCCAAAGAGGACGAGACGCCGGCACCGCACGTCTTCATCAATCCCGAAATCCTCGAAAGCTCCGACCAGCGTTCGGTCTACGAGGAAGGCTGCCTGTCGATCCCGGATTACTATGCCGAGGTCGAGCGTCCGGCGGCGGTGCGGGTGAAGTTTCTCGACCGCGACGGCAAGCTGCAGGAGATCGAGGCCGAGGGGCTGATGGCGACCTGCCTGCAGCATGAAATCGACCACCTCAACGGCGTGCTGTTCATCGATCACATCTCCAAGCTGAAGCGCGACATGGTGGTCAAGAAATTCAAGAAGCTCGCCAGGGACAAGGCGCCGGGCAAGATGGTGGGGTAGGCGTCGACGAAATGCCCCTGCGTGTCATCTTCATGGGTACGCCTGAATTCTCCGTGCCGACGCTGCGGGCGATTGCCGGGGCCGGGCACGGGTTGACGGCCGTCTACACGCAGCCGCCGCGCGCCGGCGGCCGGCGCGGGCTCGAACTGACGCCGTCGCCGGTGCAGCGCGAGGCGGAGCGGCTGGGCATCGAGGTGCGGTCGCCGGTGTCGCTGAAGAGCGAGGCGGAGCAGGAGGCGTTCCGCGCCTTGCGTGCCGACGTCGCCGTGGTCGTCGCCTACGGATTGCTTCTACCCAAACCCATTCTCGAGGCGCCGCGGCTCGGTTGCCTCAACGGTCACGCATCGCTATTGCCGCGCTGGCGCGGCGCTGCCCCTATCCAGCGCGCCATCATGGCCGGCGATACCGAAACGGGCATTATGGTGATGCGGATGGAGGAAGGCCTCGACACCGGGCCGGTGGCAATGGTTGAAAAATGTCCCATTGGACCCGACATGACGGCCGGCGATCTGCACGACCGGCTGATGGTCCTCGGTGCTGCGCTGATCGTGCAAGCGCTCGAACGGCTGGAGCGGAATACGCTGACATTTACCACACAGGCGGAGGTGGGGGTGACCTACGCCAAGAAAATCGATAAATCGGAGACTCGCATAGACTGGCTGCGACCTGCCGGCGACGTGCACAACCAGATTCGCGGCCTGTCGCCCTTTCCCGGTGCATGGTGCGAGGCCGAAATCGGCGGCCGCGTGGAACGGCTGAAACTGCTTCGCTCGACGCTCTCGCAAGGCGCCGGCGAACCGGGAGGAATTCTCGATGACCGGCTGACGGTCGCCTGCGGGTCAGGCGCGATCAGGCCGGTCGAAGTTCAACGTGCGGGCGGAAGGCCCATTGCCGCGCAGGAGTTTCTGCGCGGGGCCAAGCTCGAAAAAGGAATGAAATTGTCATGAGCATGATGTCCATACGCGCGGCGACGCCGCGGGACCGCGAGGCGATCCGCCTTGTCGAAGAACACGCGTTCGGCCAGCAGACGGAGGCCGGACTGGTCGACGCGCTGGTCACCGGCGGTGATGCCGTCGTCGAACTGGTGGCGGACGAAGACGGGCAAGTGGTCGGCCATATCCTGTTTTCACGGCTCTTCGTGCAGAATGGCGGCAAGAGTTTCCCGGCGGTGGCGCTGGCGCCTCTAGCGGTCGAGCCGTCGTTCCACGGCACCGGCATCGGCGGTGCGCTGGTCCGCGAGGCGCATATCCGCCTGAAAGCTGCCGGCGAGACGCTCGCCGTGGTGCTCGGCGATCCGGCCTATTATGGGCGTTTCGGCTACAGCCGTGCCCGTGCCGCGAAATTCGACAGCGACTACCAAAGCGAGGCTTTGCAGGCGCTTGCCTGGGGCGAGGCGCCGGAGACCGGCAGGCTGGTCTACGCCTCGGCCTTCGGCTCAGCCCTCGCCGCCTGATTTCGCCTCGATCCGGGAATGCCGCGTTTTCGCCTCGACATCGAATATGACGGCAGTCTCTTCGCCGGCTGGCAGCGCCAGGCCAACCAGCCATCGGTGCAGCAGGCGATCGAGCAGGCGATCGAGAAGTTCTGTGGTGAGCAGGTTTCGCTGCGCGCCGCCGGCCGCACCGATGCCGGCGTCCATGCGACCGCTCAGGTGGCGCATGTCGATCTGATCAAGGCATGGCCCGGCGACAAGGTGCGCGACGCCGTCAACGCGCATCTGCAGGCGGCCAAGGTGCGCATCGCCATCCTGAAGGCCGCCGTCGTGCCGGATGGCTTCGATGCGCGTTTCTCGGCGATCAGCCGCCATTACCTCTACCGCATCGTCAATCGCCGCGCGCCGGCGGCGCTCGACAAGGGCAAGATCTGGTGGGTACCGAAGCAGCTCGATGCCGGTGCCATGCACGAAGCGGCAAAGGTGCTGCTTGGCCGGCATGATTTCACCACCTTCCGCTCGACCCAGTGCCAAGCCACCAGCCCCGTCCGCACGCTCGACCGGCTGGATGTCAGCCGGGCGGGCGATTTCATTGAGGTCCGCGCTTCGGCGCGGTCATTCCTGCACAACCAGGTGCGCTCGATGGTCGGCTCGCTCAAACGTGTCGGCGAAGGCGGCTGGACTGTTGCCGACCTCAAGGCGGCGCTTGAGGCGCGCGACCGTGCGGCCTGCGGTCAGGTGGCGCCGCCCGACGGGCTGTTTCTCGTCGGCGTCGATTATCCGACGCCTGGCTGATCCGGAACGCTGATCCCGAGCAGCGCCTGCAGGCCGAACAGGACGATCAGCGACGCCACGAACATGCCGGCAAAAACGGCGCTGCCGGCGGCCGCACCCCTGCCGATCGCAACGTTGGTCATCCGCCAGGTCAAGACCATCGACAGCGCGAACAACAGCAGCGACACGAGTCCGGAGACTTCGTTGGCCGACGTCAGGAAAAGCCGGATCAACGCCGATGGCAGCATCATCCAGGCGATGATCGCCGAGGCCCAATTGCTGGCCACGACATAATGGACGAAACGGCCGCCGACGCCGACCCGCGGCGCCACCAGGGCGAGGCCTATGAGCGGCAGCACCCAGGCGCCGATATCGACGGTTGCCAGGCGGATCAACATGCTGAAACGGCCGACGAATGCGTTGGGATCGCCGATTTCGTTGGCAATACCGACCCAGCCGACGATCAGTGCCGGCGCCGCGACAACGATGGCAAAAAAGGAGTTCCAGAATCCGTCCGCCGAAAGGTCGAGCAGGCGAAATCCGTCGGCCTTGCCGAGCATCAGCCGCCAGGCACCGGCAAGCGAAGCGTAGGTTTCATCCGCTGAAAGCATCACTAGGATATGTCCTGCGCAAACCAGTCTTCAACGAAGCGCAGATAAATCTGCGTCAGCGTCTCGAGGTCGGCAATCGCCACGCGTTCGTCGACCATGTGCATGGTCTTGCCGACCAGTCCGAATTCGACCACCGGACAATAATCCTTGATGAAGCGGGCATCGGAGGTGCCGCCGGAGGTGGAGAGCGCCGGCTTCCTGCCGGTCACCGCCTTGATCGAGCCGCCAAGCGTCTCGATCAACCTGTCGTCGCGTGTCAGGAAAACATGGCTCGGCCCGTCGCGCCAGACGATCTCGTAGTCGACCGGCGTCTTCTTGCCGGCGCGGTATTTCTTGCGTTTCGCCGCCCGGTCGAGGCGGTTGTGGATCTCGGCCTGGATCGTCTCGGCGGTCCATGTGTCATTGAAGCGAATATTGAAGGTAGCCGCCGCCTTCGCCGGGATGACGTTGGTGGCAGGATTGCCGACATCGATGGAGGTGACCTCAAGATTGGTCGGCTGGAAATCCCTTGTTCCGTTGTCGAAGACGGGGTCAAGCAAGGCGTCGACCAGCGTCACCAGGCCGCGCACCGGGTTGTCGGCTAGCTGCGGATAGGCGGCGTGTCCCTGGCGGCCGTTGACGACGACCGTGCCCGATAGCGAGCCGCGCCGGCCGATCTTGATCATATCGCCGAGCGCGTCGGGATTGGTCGGCTCGCCGACGATCGAGGCATCCCATTTCTCGCCCTTGGCGGCCGCCCATTCGAGCAGCTTCGTCGTGCCGTTAATCGCCGGCCCTTCCTCATCGCCGGTGATCAGCAGCGAGACCGACCCCTTCGGGCCGCCCTTCTGCGCGATATGTCGCGCTACCGCCGCGACGAAACAAGCAATGCCGCCCTTCATGTCGACGGCGCCGCGGCCGAACATCTCGCCATTGGCGATCTCGGCGCCAAAGGGTGGGTGCGTCCAGGCTGTTTCATCGCCCACCGGCACGACATCGGTATGGCCGGCAAACATCAGATGCGGGCCGTTGCCGGAACGCCGCGCGTAAAGGTTCTCTATGTCAGGTGTGCCGGATTCGGAAAACACCGGGCGCTCGACGGCAAAGCCGAGCGGCTTCAACATTTCTTCCAGCGCGCTCAGCGCACCGCCTTCGGCGGGCGTCACGGAAGCGCAGCGGATGAGAGCAGCCAGATTTCTGGTCGGATCGGTAGGCAGCGTCATGGGCAAAAGCGATAGTCGAAAGCGCAAGGCCTGTCACGGCCAGACATAAGGGCCAGCCATGCCGCCGACATTATGGTTTTCATGCCGTATAGTTGCGGCAAGGCCTCTCGACCAGGACAGGGCCATCGCATGATCACGCATGGCAGGACGATCGTAATCGCCGGTGCCGGCAGTATCGGCTGCTACGCCTCCGGCTGCCTGATACTTGCCGGGCGAAAGGTGGTTCTGCTGGCGCGGTCTCGCATCGAGAAGGCGCTGCAAAAAGGTGGATTGCGCATCACCGACCGTGATGGCCGCGACCGATCCGTCAAGCCGGAGGCATTGTCGGTCACCGCCGATCCGGCCGCGGCATTCCCCGGTGCCGATGTCATCCTGCTAACGGTCAAGAGCGGCGCGACGCAGGACATGGCCGGGCTTATTGCGGCCCATGCCCGACCGGATGCGGTGGTACTCAGTCTGCAGAACGGCGTCGACAATGCCGATAAGTTGCGAGCCCATCTCGCCGCCCGGCGGGTGCTCGCGGGCATGGTGCCGTTCAACGTGGTCCAATCGGCGGAGGGCGAATTGCCGCTTCGTCTGCACCGCGCCAGCGGCGGCAAGGTGATGATCGAACAGGGTCCGACAGGCCTTGACGAACTGCTTGACGTTGAGGGCTTTGCCGTCGCCACGCATGGTGACATCGAAGCGGTGCTATGGGGCAAGCTGCTGCTCAACCTCAACAACGCGCTGGTGGCGCTTTCCGGCCTGCCGCTGGCGGCAGAGCTTGCCGATCGCCGCTGGCGGCTGATCCTGGCCGGCCAGATCGACGAAGCATTGGCGGCAATGATGGCGACGGGCATCGAACCCGCTCGCATCGCCGGCCTGCGTCCCGCGCTGCTGCCGAAAGTGCTTCGCCTGCCCGACTGGCTGTTCAAGTTCTTGGCGCGGCGGATGCTTGCCATCGACCCTGCCGCGCGTTCGTCGATGTGGGATGACCTTCAGCGCCGCCGGCCGACGGAGATCGGCGAACTGCAAGGCGCGGTCCTGCGTTTGGCCGAAAAGGCCGGCACGCCGGCGCCGTTGCTGAAGCATGTCACGGCACTGGTGCGCGCGGCCGAGCAGAAGAGGCGCGGATCGCCCTGCCAGACGCCGGAAGCCGTTGTCGCGACCGTCAGATCGTAGCCCGCACAGGCGCCCAGTAACGGCCCTTGCCGGTGCGCTTGGCTTCGTAGAGCGCATGGTCGGAACAGGTGAGCAGGATTTCCGGATCGCCTCCGTCGGCGGGTGCGCATGCGCTGCCGACGCTCAAGCCGACATGGATGGCGGAGCCGACTCCGAGGTCGAAGGGCACCGAGACCTTTTCGATGGCCCGCTTTGCCAGGTAGGTGGCCTCGATCTCCGAGGTTGCGGGCAAAAGAATGACGAATTCGTCTCCGCCGATACGGAAGACCACGTCCCCCGGACGGAAGCCGCGCTTCAATCGTTCGGCCACCTTGCGCAGCAGCACGTCGCCGACGGCGTGGCCAAAACGGTCGTTGACCTGTTTGAAACCGTCGAGATCCATGCTGAGCACTGCAAACGGCTTGCCGCCATTGGCGGCCGGCGCCGCAAGGTCGCGGCACATGTCGCGCAATTTCTCCTGCAGGAAGATGCGGTTTGGCAGGCCGGTCAGCGCGTCCTTGATGGCCAGGTCGCGATTGTCCAGTTCGGCGCGGATCATGCGGGCATTGATTGCGTGGTTCTGAAGCAGCACGATGATGACGCCGGCCACATAGAACGGCGTTTGAATTCCGACGATCGGCATTCCGGGCGCCGCAGAAAACAATGCACCGACCACGTAAGGCAGGCTTACGGCCAACATGACGAATATGGCGAAGCGCGGGGTCGCCGCATTGCGTGACGACACCACGCCGACGACGCCTGCGACATTCAAGGCGGCAAGTACGGAAAGCGCCATATTCCCGCTGGCAACACAGCCATAGCAGCCGAGGCCGAAAACGACCGACCAGACGCCGCTGGCTGCCATCAGGCCCGCCAGCGGCCCTTTCGAGCCGCGCCTGCGGGCCTGCTCGCATTCCCGCATCAGCAGAACGCGGACGGTGAAAAGCATCAGGTCGGCGGCAATCCAGGCGTAGGGCCACCAATCCCCGGTGGCAAGAGCGGCGCTGACCGCAACCAACAGAACGCTGATGGTGCCGAACAGGACCGCGAATTTGCGCTCGAAGGTGGTGTCGAGAAGCCGGGCGCGGACAGCTTCCGGTTCCAATTTCATCGGCGAAGAGAACCAGGCAAACAGGCGAGCGGCGGCGCTCCACGTTTTGCGCGGCTCCTTGGTGGTCAGGGATAGGTCGCTTGCCAGTCGAGCGCTCCGTGCCGGTCGACACAGTCTTCGCCGGCATGCTGGGCCAGGGTGATTAACATTCGCTTAGAGCATCCGGCGCAAAACCGGGCTTTCGGAACTCCCCGTTCCGCCGCTCTGGAGCAATTCCAGGAAAAGTGTGAAGCGGTTTTCCGTCCGGAATTGCGTCAAAACAAAAAGATAGAGCGGTTCGGCGTTTCTGCGAAACGATGAACCGTTCTAGCGGATCTGCCGCCGGATGGCCGGTTTTAGCTTGCCGGCCCCGGTTGTCTGCGGACTGCAGGCCGACGCGGCGGACCCGGCTCGGGATAGGTCTTCGCCGCACGTGCCGGCTGCCCATGAGGGGTTTCGATCAGCGTGATCTTCTGCCAGATCTTTCGCGAGAGGTTCGAAGCCAGGTTCTCGATGTCGTTGACGCCGTCGATGACCACGGCGTCATTGACCGACTGCGCAAACAGCGCGGCGATCTTGCCGGTGATCGACAGCATCTCGGAGCAGTAGTCGAGATAGCGGGCAAGGTCGGCGGCGTTGGTGATGCGGGCTGGCGAATGCGCAGTCGGCTTGAAACTGGCTGAAAGCGTTGCCGGATCCTTGGTCAGCTGGTGCATGTCGATGACGTGGATCAGCGAACGCAGCCCGTGGAGCTGGCGAAACACCCGCTTGCGCTTGATCCGCTCCTCGGAGCGAATCAGGGCCAGAAAGCCCAGCACCGCGAGGATGATCATGTTGAGGGAGGCTTCGATGCCTTGCACCGACTGGAAGGCATCGTGGTTTCCCGAGATGCGGCCGAGCGGCAGGATTGTGCCGACGAACAGGAACATCAGCGCTCCGACGACGAAGGCGGCGATGATGAGGCCGCGCAGCCACCAGATCGGCGCCTCCAGCGCCTTGGCTGCCTTTGCCAGATCGCGCGACAGCGACACGAGCTCGGCGGCGACGCCGCGCAAGCCGGCATCGGGAAAACGCTCGGCGACGCGCTCTTCCAGCCGTTCGGCGGTTTCGAGGATCAGTTTCGAATCAAGCGAGCGGTAGCGCATGACGAAATATCCGATCGGCGCTCAGGGTTCGGCCGGTGCGTTGGTGCGCTTGCCGTAGCGGTTGGGTCCCGGCTGCCCGGGAAATAGGCAAAGCACGAGGAAAGCGATAATCGAGACAACCGGCACGAACAGCACCAGCGCCGCAACGCCCGGCTTGTCGAGGTCATGCAACCGCTTCACCGCCAGCACCACGTTCGACCAAAGCGAGGCAATGAAGGCGATGAAGAAAATGAACGACCACATGTTGCTCTCGGTAGTGCCTTCCGGAACCAGCGTGAAACGGTAGAGTGGGAGGGCCTGTATGATGGCCACCAGCAGTCCTCCCAGAAAATAGGCCGCGCGGCTGACGCGGCCCGAAGTTCTGAAGAAAAGCCAGATGAGGTCTGATCTGTCAGGCAAGCGAATTCCGTCCGTATTCGTTGAGAAAGATCAATCGCGCAGCAATTCGTTGATCGATGTCTTGGAACGGGTTCTGGCGTCGACCCGCTTGACGATGACGGCGCAGTAGAGGCTGGGGCCGGGCTCGTTGTTTGGAAAAGGCTTGCCCGGCAGCGAGCCGGCGACGACGACGGAATTAGGCGGCACCTCGCCGTAGAAGATCTCGCCGGTGGCGCGGTCGACGATCTTGGTCGACTGGCCGATGAAGACGCCCATGCCGAGCACCGAGCCTTCGCGAACGATGCAGCCTTCGACCACTTCGGAACGGGCGCCGATGAAGCAATTGTCCTCGATGATGGTTGGGCCGGCCTGCATCGGCTCCAGCACACCGCCGATGCCGACGCCGCCCGACAGATGCACATTCTTGCCGATCTGGGCACAGGAGCCGACCGAAGCCCAGGTGTCGACCATGGTGCCGCTGTCGACATAGGCGCCGACATTGACGAAGGACGGCATCAACACGGCGCCGGGCGCGACATAGGCGGAGCGGCGCACGATCGACGACGGCACGGCGCGGAAGCCCGCCTTCTCAAAATCGACGGCGCTCCAGCCGTCGAACTTCGAAGGCACCTTGTCCCACCATACCGCCTGACCGGGACCGCCCTTTATGATCTCCATCGGGGTGAGCCGGAAAGACAGCAGCACCGCTTTTTTCAGCCACTGGTTGACGTGCCATTTGCCGTCGGCCTGCCGCTCGGCGACGCGGGCGACGCCCCGGTCGAGCAGGTCGAGCGCCGATTGGATGGCCTCGCGCGTCTCGCCGCGGGTTGCGGTCGAAATCGTGTCGCGTTCCTCGAAGGCGTTCTCGATGATCTCCTCGAGGCTCGCGAGATCGGGCTTCGACATGAATTCGCTCCATTACCAAGCTGTTAAGGGCCGGCGCCTTAACCTGTTTGAAAGTCGCGCGGACCCTATGTGAAGGCTTGGGGAGGGTCAATCGCAGCAGCGTCACGGGACGGCGCAAGTGAATGATTGGACGGGTAAAGCAAATATGACTCCCATGGAAAAGGCGGGATGGACGCCGCTGCCGCATTCGGACGAGGATCTGGAGCGGTCGAGAAGCGTGCCGGACACGCCGCAAACGCGCGCGGAGACATACCGGCTGGCCTGGAACGATCCCGATTTCATGACGCGGCGCGAGTTGCGCGCGGTCAGGCTGCAGCTCGAACTGCTGAAACCGGAGATGATCCTGGCCGAGCGCGGCATCCAATCGACCGTCATCCTGTTCGGCGGCGCCCGCATTCCCGAGCCCGGCGGCGAAGCCTGGGCGGCCAAGAACGAGACGCAGAAGAAGAACCTCGAGCAAAACAGCAAATATTACGAGGAGGCGCGCAAATTCGCCCGCCTCTGCTCGCAGCAGTCGGCCACCTCGTACTATCGCGAATTCGTCGTGGTGACCGGCGGCGGGCCGGGCGTCATGGAGGCCGGCAATCGTGGCGCCGACGATGTCGGCGCGCCTTCGATCGGTCTCAACATCGTGCTGCCGCACGAGCAGGCGCCAAACGCCTACGTGACGCCGGAACTCTGCTTCAACTTCCACTATTTCGCGATCCGCAAGATGCATTTCGTCATGCGTGCCAAGGCCGTTGCGGTGTTTCCAGGCGGCTTCGGCACGATGGACGAGTTCTTCGAAACGCTGACCCTGATCCAGACCGGCCGAATGGAACGCGTGCCGGTCATCCTGTTCGGCAAGGCTTTCTGGGCAAGGGCGATCGACCTCGATTTCCTCGCCGAGCAAGGCACGATCACGCCCGGCGACCAGGATATCATCGATTTCGTCGACACTGCCGACGAGGCCTGGGGGATCGTCAGCCGCTTCTATAAACTTTGACATGCAAGCAAGGACTTGAAGCGCGCCGGCTGCCTCAAGCAGGGACTTCCACGATCGCCGTGAGAAAGCCGGCGAGGTCGTCGGTGACGAAGTCCACATCGTCCTCGTTGGCCGGGTCGCGTTCCCAGATTTCCGAGAAGGTCGGCTCGAAATTGCGCGGCACCACCAACACTGTGGTCATGCCCAGCGATTTCGGCACCGACAGGTTGCGGGCAAGATCTTCGAACATCACCGCATTTTGCCCGGTAACGGCGTGGAGTTCGGCAAATTTCTCATAGGATTGCCGCGCCGGCTTGGGGTTCAGTCCGGCTGCGACGATATCGAAAATATCATCGAAATGCTCGAGAATGCCCAACTGCCGCGCGGTGCGTTCGGCATGCCGGCGATCCCCGTTGGTGAAGATGAATTTACGGCCGGGAAGCTGGCGAATGGCGGTGCCTAGGACGGGATCTGGAACCAGCCAGGAATAATCGATGTCGTGGACCTTCTCGAGAAAATCGTCGGGGTCGATGCCGTGGCGCGTCATCAATCCGTTCAGCGTCGTGCCATATTCGCGGTAGAGCTCCTTTTGCAGCTTGCGTGCTTCCTCGCGCGGCAGCGTCAGCAATTCTCCGACGTAGGCGGTCATCTTCACATCGATCTGCGAGAACAGATTCGAATGGTGCGGATAAAGCGTGTTGTCGAGATCGAACACCCAGTCGGTGACATGGGCAAAGCGGGCGGGGTCGGGAAGTGTGGTCATACGTCCTTATGGCACGAAACGATCTTTCTAACAGGAGGTTTATCCACAACCTATGCGCGCCCTGGGTAGTAAAAATGGCGCCATGATTAAAATCTTAAGCATCGCCGAAAGGTGACATTCAGCGCTTTGCTGGAACCAAGGCGGACCAGTGGGAGCAAGCGATGAATCGCATATTTCTAAAGTCTGCCGCCATCGCTTTCGCCTCCGTCGCGGTCTCGCTTTTGCTGACGCTGATCGTCGTGCCGGCAATGGGGTTTCCGATCAATCGCACCATTTGGCTGACATCCACCGTGTGCCCGCTCGCGCTTGCCTGGAGCGTCGGCGCCTATACGTTCTGGCAGGGCGAAAGGTTGCAGACCGCGCATCGCGAGCTCGCCCGCGCCCATGCCCAACTCGCCGCCGCGCACAGGCGCTTGGCGGAAAAGGCGAGCCGCGACGACATGACCGGCATGCTCAACCGCGAAAGTTTCTTTGCCGCTCTCGACGGCTCTCGGCGCAAATCCGATCGCGGGGCATTGCTGATCGTCGATGCCGACCATTTCAAGACCATCAACGACAGCTACGGCCATCTGATCGGCGACGATGCGCTGCTCCTGATCGCAAACGCGATAGAGCGTGGCGTGCGCAGCGGCGACGTGCTTGGCCGCATCGGCGGCGAGGAATTCTGCGCCCTTCTGATTGGTGCCACCGAACACGAGGCCAGGCGCATCGCCGAGCGCATCCGCCGTGAAGTCGAGCGTATCCGTTTCCGGCCCGTCGACGAACGAACGGTTCCGCTGACAGTCAGTATTGGCGGCATCACCTGCGGCAGAGACGCCGCAGTGTCGGAGCTAATGCGCGCCGCCGACCAGCGGCTCTACGAGGCCAAGCATCGCGGCCGCAATCTGTCGATCATCGACCGCGATATTTCCGAAGCCGCCTGAGCTCGGCCCTAAGCCTTCTGCTGCATTCAACCGCGCCGCTGCCAGACTGTCAAAATCCGAAGATGGCGATGCGGAACAGCAGGGCGGCCGCCGCCAGCGCCACCAGAGCGATGCCAAGGCCAATGGGAGAGCCCCAGCCATACCACTCCATCGCCAGCTTGGCATATTTGAACTCCTCGGCCGGTGTGAGTGGGCCGCGCGTCGGGGTCTGATTCATGTTTCACTCCTTGCAGGCTGCGACAGGCCTTGCCTTGCGCCTGATGCAGCATATTACTATAATGGACGTAATGTTAGGCAGATTGATAGTTAGATGGTCGAAATAAATTCGTCAAGCATGAATCGGGCCGACATGAAGACCGCCATCAGCCTTGCCATTATGGGCTGGCAGGACGCGACGCAGGCTTATGACGAGGCAGTGGGCGATAGGCTTGGGCTGAGTATGGCGGAACGCCATTGCCTGGCGCTGCTCTATGGCGGCCCGCGATCGGCTGGCGAGGTCGCGGCCGCAACAGGATTGACGCCGGCCGCGGTCACCGCGCTGATCGACCGGCTGGAGGCGCGCGGCCTGCTGACACGAACGCGCAGCCTTGAGGACAGGCGCAAGGTGGTCATAGAGGCGACGGAACTCACGCGAGAACTATCGACGCGCTATTATGGCGCGATCGCGCAGGAGGGGGAAAAGGTGATCGCCACATTCAGCGACACTGAGCTCGCCACGATCCTGCGCTTCGTCACGGCGTCCCTCGACCTTCAGCGCGACCAACTGGCCCGGCTGAAGGCCGAGGCGTTGGAAACAGCCGACAGCCTATAGGCTCGCCGGGTCGAGCGCTGGCTCGCCTTTGCGGCGCGCCACGATCGCCGCAAGATCGGCGGTCTCGAAAGCATCGCGCAGGGCGTCGAACGACGGCAGCACGAAATAGGCGCGCTGGAACTTATCGATCTCGTAGCCGGTGCGCATTACGGTTTCCAGGTCGAAGGGGACATGGTGCGCCTCGCCGCCTTCGACCGCGAACTGAAGCTCGGTGAAGGATGACATCAGCCCGGCACCGAAAGCCTTCAGCGGCTGGCCCGGCTCGCGTATCAGCCCGTATTCGACGGTGTACCAGTAAAGCCTGGTGATCATCTCGTCGCCGCCGAGCGCAATCACGCTGTCGGCCTTTTTGCCATACATCTGCATGAAGTCGGCAAAGACCGGCTGCGTCAGGATCGGCACGTGACCGAAGAAATCGTGGAACATGTCGGGCTCGACGATGTAGTCGAGCTCCTTTTGGGTTCGCAGCCAGTTGGTGACCGGGAAGCGGCGGTTGGCGAGGTGGTCGAAGAACGGCTGGGCGGGGATGAGCCCCGGCACGGCGACGATCTCCCAGCCGGTGAGCTTGCGCAGCTTCTCGCTGACCGCACCGAAATCCGGGATCTTGTCGAGAAGGCCGAGCGCCGCAACGCCATCGAGATAGGAATGGTGGGCGAGCTTCCTGGTCAGCTTCGTCTGGCGGTCGCACAGCGTGCGCCACACCGCCTGTTCTTGGTCGCTATAATTGTAGCCCTGCGCCACGGTGAAATCGGCACGGCAGACCGAATAATCGCCGCGAAGGCCTCGCGCAGCGCATTCGCGGGCATAGTCGGCAACGTTCATTGTCATGGCTTGCTCTCCCTGGAAATCATGATCAGCGGATTGCCGGAAATTCTAGCGGGATGGCGCGAGGCAAATCAGCTTTGATGGTGGCTCAAATGCGGGGTTGGAGGTAAAAGACTCCACGGTCGAGCTTTGGGAGAGTGAAAATGCCTCAGTTTGATGAATTCGAGATCAAGATGCTCGACATCCTGCAACGCGACGGGCGCAAGCCGGTCTCCGAATTGGCGCAGGAGATTGGGCTGTCGACGACACCTTGCGCGCGGCGCTTCGAGGCCCTTCAGCAAGCGGGCATCATAAAGGGCTTTGCTGCGGTGCTCAGCCGCCGCGCCGTCGGGCTGATGGTCGAAGTGTTCATCCAGGTGCGCCTCGTAACCCACAGCGACGGCTCGCCCGAAACCTTTATCGCCGCCGTGCAACGCATGGACGAGGTGTCGTCGTGCTGGACGATGACTGGAGACTACGATTTCCTGCTGCATGTCATGGTGCCGTCGGTCGACGAGCTCAATGCCTTCGTCATGCACCGGCTGATGCGGCTCGAAGGCGTGCGCGACGTACACACGCAGCTTGTGCTGCAGAACATCAAGGGGCCTGGCCATGTCCCGCTTGCACATCTCAGACGATAGGCATTTCTGCGGAAAAGCTGCACACAAACTGCTGAAGCGAGCCAATCTCCAGAGCTAGATCGCCGACTACGACATGCGGACCGCCATTGCATAAGGCCCGCCATGAAAATCGTCTTGATCAACCCGCCGCATACCGCCATCGGCAGCCGTGTGCCGGACGACCATCTGCCGCCGCTCGGCTTGCTGGCACTGGGCGGTCCGCTGATCGACGCGGGACATCAACTACGGCTTGTGGACGCCGAATTCGGGCCGATGGCGCTTGCCACGCTGGTCCGGGACGCCTTGAGCGACCATCCCGACTGCATTCTGATCGGCCATTCCGGCTCGACCTCTGCACATCCGACAGCCCTGCTGATCGCCGGCATGGTCAAGGACATCGAGCCAGCGACAATCCTGATTTATGGCGGCGTGTTTCCGACCTATCACTGGCGCGACATACTGGCCGAAACGCATGCCTTCGACTTCATCGTGCGCGGCGAGGGCGAGGCGACAATCGTCGCGCTGGTCGAAGCGCTTGAGAAACGCAAGCCGCTGTCGGACGTGGCGGGGATCGCTTTTCCTGACGATTCGCGCCGTCCTTTTGCCACCCGGCCGGCAAGGACGACGCCAATTTCGACGATTACCGCATCGGCTGGGAACTGATCGACTTCAGCCGCTATAGCTATTGGGGAGACAAGCGTGCGGTGGTCATGCAGTTCTCGCGAGGCTGTCCGCATCTGTGCAACTATTGCGGCCAGCGCGGCTTCTGGACGCGCTGGCGGCACCGCGACCCCGGGAAGTTCGCGCGGGAGATTGCCTGGCTACACCGCGAGCATGGCGTCGAGCTGATCAACCTTGCCGACGAGAACCCGACGTCGTCCAAAAAAGCCTGGCGCGCCTTTCTCGATGCGATGATCGCCGAGAATGTGCCGGTGCTGATCGTCGGCTCCACCCGCGCCGACGACATCGTCCGCGACGCCGACAGCCTGCATCTCTATCGCCAGGCCGGCGTCATCCGCTGGCTGCTTGGCATGGAAAATACCGACGAGCAGACGCTTGCATTGATCCGCAAGGGCGGCAGCACCTCATCCGACCGCGAGGCGATACGGCTGCTGCGCCTCAATGGCATCTTGTCGATGGCGACCTGGGTGGCCGGTTTCGAGGACGAAAGTTTGCGCGACCTCTGGCGCGGCTTCCGCCAGCTGATCGCTTATGACCCCGACCAGATCCAGGCGCTCTATGTAACGCCGCACCGCTGGACGCCGTTCTTCAGGATTGCCAGGGACCGCAAGGTGATCCAACTGGACGCCCGCCTGTGGGACTACAAGCACCAGGTGCTGCGGATGACGCGCCTCAAGCCGTGGATGTTGTTCTTCGCCATCAAGCTGATCGAACTGGCCGTGCAGTCGCGGCCCAAGGCGCTGGCGCGCATCCTGTTCCACAAGGATCCGGAGCAACGGCATTCGATGCGCTGGTACACCAAAATGGGCCGCCGCGTCTGGTTCCGCGAAGTCTGGGGCTTTCTGGTCCGCGACCGCCGCCTGAAAAATGGCCCGACGCTCGCCGAATTCTGGGGCGCGCCGCAAGACGAGGAAGAGGAATCGATGGTTGTCGAACGCCTGTCGCGTCAGTCCGTGACCGCTATTTCGCCAAACGCCTGAGCCCCTCAGACACCCGGCCTCACGGCACGATCAGCGTGCCGGCGCCGTGTTCGGTGAACAGCTCGAGCAGCACCGCATGCGGCGTCTTGCCGTTGAGGATGACGACGCCTGCGACGCCGCGCTCGATTGCCTCGATGCAGGTCTCGACTTTGGGGATCATGCCGCCCGAGACAGTGCCGTCCTTGATCAGGGCCTTGGCCTCGGCCACGGTCAACTCGTCGATCAGCTTCTTGTCCTTGTCGAGCACGCCGGGCACGTCGGTAAGGAACAGCAGGCGCGTCGCCTGGCAGGCGCCGGCGATGGCGCCGGCAAAAGTGTCGGCGTTGATGTTGTAGGTATGGCCGTCGCGGCCGGGCGCCACCGGCGCCAGCACCGGGATCATTTCGGACCGCGCCAGGAGGTCGAGCAATGTGCGGTCGACCTCGACAGGCTCACCAACGAAGCCCAGGTCGAGCACCCGCTCGATGTTGGAATCCGGATCGATCATGGTCTTGCGCGCCTTTTCGGCAAACACCATGTTGCCGTCCTTGCCGCACAGCCCGATCGCCCACTCGCCCTCGGCATTGATCAGCGCGACGATCTCCTTGTTGATCGACCCGGCCAGCACCATCTCGACAATCTCGACGGTCTTCTGGTCGGTGACGCGCAAGCCGCCCTCGAATTTGGATTCGATGCCCATCTTGCTGAGCATGGCGCCGATCTGCGGCCCGCCGCCATGCACGACGATCGGGTTGACGCCGGATTGTTTCAAAAGTGCGATGTCGCGGGCGAAAGCCTTGCCGAGCGCGATGTCGCCCATCGCGTGGCCGCCATATTTCACCACGACCGTCTTGTTCTCGTAGCGCTGCATATAGGGCAGCGCCCTTGAAAGCAGCGCGGCCTGCATTTCGGCGGTGGCGGCGACATCCGTCATCGGCGTGGTTCCCAGCTTGGCATGAACGGCGGCGTCTTAGCGAGAATTGGACGAGGGGGCAAACGGCTTTGCTGTCACGATCGATCAAATCACCGCCTATGCCGGCCGCTGCAGCGGCGCCCGTCGGCCCAGCCAGCCCGAGATCCTTTCCATCTGCGCGGCGAACGACAAAAGCGTTTCCTCGTCGCCGGGGCGGCCGGCGGCCTGGACGCCGAGCGGCAGGCCGGCATCGGTGACGTAAACCGGAAGCGTGATCGACGGTTGCCCGCTGACGTTCTGGATCGCCGGCCAGTGGGTGAACCACAGGCTCTTGTCCATCAGCTGGCCGAATAGCGGCTTGAACTTCAGCAGGCCGGCGAGGCGCAGTCTGTCCAGAACATTCTCGATGAATTCGTCGGCGCCTTTCGGGTCCATGGTGCCGCAGGCGAGCGGCGGGTGCGCGATGACAGGCATCAGCACTGCATCATAGTGCGCGGTTTCGGTGATAAGCCGGCGCGAGGTTGCGTGCAGCCGCTGCAGGCCGGCATAGATTTCGCCGGCCGAGAGAATTTCACCGAACCGGCTCATCACGCGCGTGGCGCGTTCGATGTCGCCTGAGATGGAGCGGCCGACGCGCAAGGCCTCGCCACGCATCGTGCCGGCCACCGCCGCAGCGACGGTTCTGGCGAAATCGGCGATGAAATCGCGATCGATATAGGGCAGGTCGATCTCCTCGACGCTGTGTCCGCCTTCGCGCGCCAGCCCGATCGCCGCATCCAGAGCTTTCAACGTCTCTTCCGATATCGGCAGGCCGAGCGGCGATTTTCGATAGAAGGCGAGCTTGAGCTTGCCCGGATCGCGCCCGGCGGCCGCAGTGAAACTGCCGTTCGGCGAGGGTGCCGCGTAGGGCGACAGCGGGTCGGGCCCGTGGGTCAGGTCGAGCAGCAGGGCCGTATCGCGCACCGAGCGGGCCAGCGCATGGTCGACGACGAAGCCGTACCAGCTTTCGGTGACGAGCGGCGTCAAGGGTACGCGGCCGCGCGAGGTTTTCAGCCCGATCAGCCCGGTACAAGCCGCAGGCACCCTGATCGAGCCGCCGCCATCCGAGGCATGTGCCACCGGCACGACGCCGGCCGCGACCAGCGCAGCCGCACCGCCTGAGGAACCGCCGGTCGTATGCGCGGTGTCCCATGGGTTGCGGGTGATGCCGAAAGCCGCCGATTCGGTCACCAGCCTCAGCCCGTGTTCGGGTGCGGTGCTGGTGGCGATCGGAATCAGGCCGGCGGCCAGATAGCGCTCCGTCATCACCGAGCTGAAATCGGGGGTGAAGGCCGGGATGCGGCTGCCGCCATGCGTCGGCACGCCCTTCATAGCGATGCCAAGATCCTTCAGCGCAAAGGGCACTCCGGCAAACGGCAGCTTGCGATCGACGGTTTTCGCCCGCGCCCGCGCCGCCTCATAGAGCGGTTCGGCGATGGCGTTGATCTCCGGGTGGGTGGCCTCGGCCCGGGCGATCGCCGCATCGACGAGATCTTGCGGTGTAATGTCTCCCTTGTGCACGAGTGCGACCTGGCCGGTTGCGTCATGCTCCCACAGAACCCGCTCGATCGACATGGTCGCCCTCCCGCTCATTGCAAGCTAGCGGGCGGCGATTTCATTGGCAATCGACGCTGGCGCTGCCGGTGCGCAAGACCATTTCAGTCGTTGCAAATACATTGCAATCGCCTAATTTGGCGGCGGATGACGCCGCAGGACATCAGCAACCTGATTGTCCGGACTTCGATGAAGGACCGGGCTGCGTTCGATCTGCTCTACCGGCAGACCAGCGCGAAACTTTTCGGCGTCTGCCTTCGTGTATTGAAGGATCGGGGAGATGCAGAAGAGGCGCTTCAAGAGGTCTTCGTCAAGATATGGACGAAGGCGGACCGTTTCGCCGTTTCGGATCTGAGCCCGATCTCTTGGCTGGTGGCCATTGCGCGCAATCATGCGATCGATCGGATCAGGGCGCGGCGAGAGCCTGCCGCCTATATCGATGCCGCGCTCGACGTGGCCGATCCGGCGCCGGGGCCGGAGGCCATGGCCGTGGCGGGCGGTGAGTCCGAACGCATCTACCATTGTCTCAAGGAATTGGAGAAGGACCGGGCGGCGGCCGTCCGGGGCGCCTATCTGGATGGCAAAAGCTATGCCGAACTGGCGGAGCGCTATGGCGTACCGCTGAACACGATGCGGACCTGGCTGCGCCGCAGCCTGTTGAAACTGAGAGAATGCCTGGAAAGATGACGCTGGCTGACGACAATGGACCGGAACGTGGGGGCGACGACCTGTTCGCCGCCGAATACGTTCTTGGCGTTCTGGCCGCCGATGAACGCGAGATCGCGTCGCGCCGCATCGATGCGGACGCCGCCTTCGCGCGCCTTGTCGATGCCTGGGAGGCGCATCTTTCGCCGATGGCCGCCGCCTATCCGGAGACAGAGCCTCCGATCAGGGTCAAGGAAGCATTGGACCGCCGGCTGTTCGCTGCAGAGCCGCGCGCCGGCCTGTGGTCGAGCCTTGGCTTCTGGCGCGGTCTTGCCGCCGCCGCCATTGCGGCACTGGCGATCTACATCGCCGTGCCTTACTTCCGCCCGTCCACCGAACCGCCGCAGGCGCGGCTTGTCGCCTCGCTGGCGGCCGAAGGCAGCGACGTCAAATATCTCGTCGTCTACGATGCCGCCCGTCACGAGGTCGGTCTTTCCCACGTTTCCGGCGAGCGGGCCGCCGGCAAGGACTTCGAGCTGTGGATGATCGAAGGCAAGAAGGCGCCGGTGTCGATGGGCGTCATCCCGGCCGGTGCGACCGCGCATTTGGCCATCCCGCCCGCCGTCCAGGAGAAATTGGCGAAAGGCGCCGTGCTTGCGGTCAGCGTTGAGCCTGCCGGCGGTTCACCGACCGGCCAGCCGACTGGACCGGTGGTCGCAGCGGGCGATCTGAAGAGCATCTGACCGCTTCTCATCTCCGGAAGCAGACCTGAAATCTATCTCCCGCGATTGAAACGCCTGCAAAGCTTGTTGGCGGCTGTCGATCCGCGCCGGGCAAATTGCAGCGACAAATATTTTTTTGCGGAGAGGACGAAACTCCAGCATTTCTATCGCGTATCTCCTTGCGTTCCCAAATGAGGGGAACGATAACCCGAGGAGATTGAAATCATGCGTAAATTCGCCACCCTTTTGCTTGCCGGCACGGTCGCCATATCCGCGCTCGCCACCATTGCCTATGCTCAAAATCCGATGGTCGGCGGCGCCGCCATGTATGCCCAGAAAAACATCGTCGAAAATGCTGTCAACTCGAAGGACCACACGACGCTGGTCGCTGCCGTCAAGGCAGGCGGCCTGGTCGATACGCTGCAAAGCGCTGGCCCCTTCACTGTGTTCGCGCCGACCAACGAGGCCTTTGCGGCACTTCCAGCCGGCACGGTGGAGACGCTGCTCAGGCCTGAAAACAAGGACAAGCTCGTCAAGATCCTGACTTGCCATGTCATCGGCGCCAAAGCGATGGCCGCCGACGTCGCCAAGATGGTCAAGAACGACGGCGGCACCCACAAGGTCAAGACGGTCGGTGGTTGCGAACTGTCGCTCAAGGCCGACGGCGGCAAGGTCACCGTGACCGACGAGAACGGCAACGTCGCCAATGTGACCATCGCCGATGTCGAGCAGTCCAACGGCGTCATCCACGTCGTCGACAAGGTTCTCCTGCCGAAGATGTAACAAACGCACGCTGCCGGCGAAGATATCACTAAGGGCCTCCCTGCGCACACTCCGCGCCGTTCACGCAAGATGTGGATAGGCGCGGAGTCCCGCTTTGAGGACAGCGATCGTCACCGGCTTTTGATTTCCGTGTGGCGGTCGAATTTGGCACAAGCAATGACAGGAGGAATGGCCATGAACCGTCGCGAGCTTCTTTTGAGTGGTGCGGCAGCCATTGGCGTTGTCGCAGGCGCCACCGCGCTGCGCATGGGCGGAGCCCAGGATGCACGCGCGGCTGAGACTTTCGAGGTTACCAAGACCGAAGCCGAGTGGCGCGCCATCCTGTCCGACGCGGCCTTCAATGTGCTGCGCAAGGAGGGCACGGAATACCCGGGCACCAGTCCGCTGCTCAACGAGCACCGCAAAGGCATCTTCGCTTGCGCCGGCTGCGGCCTGCCGGTCTATTCGTCAGAGACCAAGTTCGATTCCGGCACTGGCTGGCCGAGCTTCTGGCAGGAAATCCCGAATTCCGTCGGCAAGACCGTGGACAGGTCTTTGGGCATGACCCGCACGGAGGTCCATTGTCGCCGCTGCGGCGGCCATCTCGGCCACCTATTCGACGACGGTCCGCCGCCGACCGGGTTGCGACACTGCATCAATGGCGTTGCCTTGACCTTCAAGCCGGCGACGGCGTGAGGACGGCTGCGACCCTGACTTTGTCGGAGCGCGAGAGGACTTCGTAATGGTTGATTTTGCGCATGACCCCGAAAATCGCTTTTCGGGGTCATGCGCGAGGGCGCTAGGCGGGGGATCCAGCGCGCCTCAATGGCCTCCGCCACCGCCGCCCTGAGCGGCTGGCTTGCGGATCACCAGGGTGAAGAGCCCAAGCGTCGCGAACAAAACCGTCAGCATGAAGAATACGTCCATGAACGACAGCAGCGACGCCTGCTGCTGGACCATGCCTGACAGTTTGGAGATGGCCGCCTTGGAGGCGTCGAGCCCGGCGGTCTGCTCGAAGTTGAGCGTCATGTTCTGCAGCTTCTGCTGCGCAGCGGCACTTCCCCATTGCACGTGCTCGGAGAGCCTGGCGTAGTGGAAGGCATTGCGGTCGATCAGCACGGTGTTGATGACTGCCAGGCCGACGGCGCCGCCGAGATTGCGGGTCAGGTTGAACAGGCCAGACGCATTCTTCAGCCGCTCCGGCGGCAAGGTTCCGAGCGCAATGTTGTTGATCGGCACCATGCAAAGCATCATAGAGCAGCCGCGCAGGATCTGCGGGATCAGCAGTTCATAGAAATCCCAGTCGGCGGTGAGATGCGTCATCCACCAGGTCCCCGTGGCGAAGCCGAAGAAGCCGATCATCATCATGATGCGCGGGTCCATCTTGTTCGACAGGATGCCGGAGATCGGCGCAGTGAAGAACATGGCCAGGCCGCTGACGAACAGCGCCTCGCCGATCATCATCGAATCGTAGCCGCGGATCCGCCCCAGGAACACCGGATAAAGATAGGTCAGACCGTAGAGGCCGATGCCGACGACGAAGGAGAACAGCGAGCCGAAGGCAAAATTGATATTGCTGAAAGCCCTCAGATCGACAATCGGCTCCTCGGCGGTGAACACGCGCCAGAAGAACAGCACCGCGCCGAAGGTCATGATGACGGCGCAGATGAACACCGCCTGATCCTGCAGCCAGTCGTTGTTGGGACCTTCCTCCAGCACATATTCCATGCAGCCGAGGAAGGCGGCCATGCCGGCAAGCCCCCACCAGTCGAACTTGCTGAACAGCTTGAGATTGGGTTTGTCGAAGTCGATCAGCGACCAGGCGGCCGTCGTCACCAGAATGCCGGGCACGACGTTGACCAGGAACAGCCAGTGCCAGGACATGGCATGGCTGATATAGCCGCCGACGGTCGGGCCGATGGTTGGCGCCAGCGTCGCTACCAGGCCGATCATCGGCGAGACGATGGCGCGACGCGACGGCGGGAAGATGGTGAAGGCGGCTGCAAAGACGCTCGGGATCATGCCGCCCCCGATGAAGCCCTGCACGGCGCGGTAGACGATCATCTGGTCGATATTGGTTGCGGTCGCCGCCAGCGCGCTGGCCGCGGTGAAACCTGCCGCCGAGATTGTGAACAGCACCCGCGTCGACAGCATCCGGCTGAGGAAGCCCGACAGCGGGATCATCACCACCTCGGCAATCAGATACGCCGTCTGCACCCAAGGAATCTCGTCCGAACTGGCGCTCAGGCCCGCCTGGATCTCGGCCAGCGAGGCCGAGACGATCTGGATGTCCAGGATGGCCATGAACATGCCGAACACCATTGCCAGGAAGGCGATGACGCGGCGTGTCGAGATGTGGTCAACCGGCACCGGCATGGCTGGCGTCGGCGCCGATCCTGCAGTTAGGGTTGCGGTCGCCATGACCCTTTGCTCCCGGTTCCGCTTTACTTCGATGCCGAAGGCGCCGTGCGGCTGTCGACGGCGACGACGACGCTCAGGCCGGCGCGCAGCTTGCCCGTCTTCAGCACATCCGCGGGCACGTCGATGCGAACCGGAACGCGCTGCACCACCTTGGTGAAATTGCCTGTGGCGTTCTCCGGCGGCAGCAGCGAGAACACTGCTCCCGAAGCCGGGGCCAGCGACGACACGGTACCCTCGATGTCCTGACCGTCGATCGCGTCGACCGACACTCTGACCTTTTCACCAGGCACCAGCCGGGCAAGCTGGGTCTCCTTGAAGTTGGCGACGATGTAGAGCTTGTCCATTGGCACGATGACGGCGAGCTTCTGTCCGGGGCTGATCAGGTCGCCCTGCTCGACCGAGCGGTTGCCGACCACGCCGTCATAGGGTGCGCGCAGCACGGTGAAGGACAGATCCCGCACCGCCTTGTCGTGGGCAAGCTGCAGCGAGGCCAGCGTGCTTGCCGATTCCGCCCGCTGCGCCTGAAGCACGCCGATATTGGCCTGAGCCGCCGCGATCTGCGCGTCGGCGCCGGCTAGTGCGGCATTGGCTTGCTCGACCGCCGTCTGGGCATCGTCCAACTGGGCCTGGGTACCGACGCGGGTCTTGAGCAACTGGGCGGCACGAACCTGAGCTCGCTTCGCATTATCGGCCGCGGCCTGGTCGGCGGTCTTCTGCGCCTGCGCCTGCTTGAGCGAGGCGCGCGCCGCCTCGGTCTGGGCATCGATGCGGTCGAGCGTCTTGCTCAACGTGGCGATCTGCGCCTCGGCCTGGGCAACGGCTATCTTGTAGTCGCCGTCATCGACGATCAGCAGCGGGTCGCCGGCCTTCACCTGCTGGTTCTCGGTCACTTTGACCTGATCGACATAACCCGAGATTTTTGGCGAGATGAACGCCGTGTCGGCCTGGACATAGGCATCGTCGGTCGTGATCATGAAGCGCCCGTCGGTCCAGTAATCATAGCCATACCAGGCGCCGGCGCCCAGCAGGGCCAGGCCGATGATGGGCAGCAACATCGAGCGCATCGACCGCTTCTTCTTGGCGGGAGCCAGCGGGGTGACGTCGGCGGGCTTGAGAGGGGTTTCCGGCGCTTCGATCGCAGGCTGGACCTTGGCACTGGGGAAGGGGCGGACTTCGGCACTGGTGGGCGCGTTCGAGGACATGATATCTCTCTAAATTAACTGGCGCTGAATTTCGTCAGACTGAACCGTTCGGTTCGATCTCGATATTGACTTAGCGCTTAAAGAGGCCCATATCAAGAGCAATCGAACCGGATGGTTCGAATTATTTTACGAGGTGTGACATTATGGCCGAAGCCCCCAAGGCCGCTCCTTTGCCTGATTCAGGCCCATTGCCCAGCGCCGGCAAGGACCAGTGCGATCTGCTGGACAGTCTGCCGCGCGGCCGCCCGGCCGCGGGGCAAGACCCGGTCAAGCGCAGCCAGATCATCGAGGGTGCGCGCCGTGTCTTCATCGATAAGGGCTTCGAAGCCGCGTCGATGAACGACATTACGCGCGAGGCCGGCGTGTCCAAGGGCACCATCTATGTCTACTTCGCCAACAAGGAAGAGCTGTTCGAAGCGCTGATCGAGGAAGAGCGCGGCACGATTTTCAAGAACATGTACGAAGTGCTCGACCAGATTGGCGACCTTCGCCAGACGCTGGTGAAGTTCGGCATCGTGCTGTCCATGAAGATCACTTCGGCGAGGGTCATCCTAGCGCAGCGGACGGTGATCGGCGCGTCGGAACGCATCCCGGAGCTTGGTGCCCGGTTCTACGAACGCGGCCCGAAGCGTGGCCATGACAGGGTCGTCGTTTTCCTCAACATGGCTATCGAACGCGGCCTGCTGAAGATCGACGACGTCGAGCTTGCCGCCTATCAGTTCACCGAGCTGTGCCTGGCCGGTCTTTTCCGCCAGTGCATTTTCGCCTATCGCACCAAGGCGCCAAGTGCGGCCGAGATCGAACACATCGTCAGGTCGGGCGTCGATGTGTTCCTGAAGGCCTACGGCACCGAACAGCTTGCAGAGCAGGAACGGGTCTCCAGCCCCGCCTGACAGGCTGCCAGGGTCGGTGGCCTATCCGCCATTGGCGGCGAGCACGATCGCCGCACGCAATCCCTCGAGGCCCTCGCTCTTTTCCGACGACGTGGCGAGCACGAAGGGAAATGCCGCCGGGCGTTTCTTGATCTTCTGGAGCGTTTCCTCGATCAGCCGCGGTACCCCCGCCGCCTTGATCTTGTCGGTCTTGGTCAGCACGATCTGATACGACACCGCCGCCTTGTCGAGCAGCGACAGCACCTCGTCGTCCTTGGCCTTGATGCCATGGCGGGCATCGATCAGCACGTAGACGCGCTTCAGCGTCACCCGGCCCTTGAGATAGTCGAACACGAGCTTCGTCCACTCGTCGACCTTTTCCTTCGGTGCCGTGGCGTAGCCATAGCCTGGCATGTCGACCAGCGCCATCGGCGGCAGATCGGCGCCTTCTCCCGAAAATCCGCCAGGCACGAAATAGTTGAGCTCTTGTGTGCGGCCCGGCGTGTTGGAGGTGCGCGCCAGCCCCTTTTGGTTGACCAGCGCGTTGATCAGCGACGATTTGCCGACATTGGAGCGGCCGGCAAAGGCGATCTCGGGTGGACCCTCCGGCGGCAGGAATTTCATCGCCGGCACGCCGCGGATGAAGATCCAGGCTCGCGTGAACAATTCGATGCCGATCGTGGTCTTGTTCAACGCGTTCAAACCGCTGCCTCCAGAAGAAAAATGTTGCTGCCACGAATGGCATCGAGATTGCGGCTGATCTTTTCCACCGGCCAGCGCCACCACGCTAGCGCCAGCAGCCGCCGGATGGTCCTGTCGTCGAAGCGCATCTTCACCACCTTGGCCGGATTACCGGCGACAATCGCATAGGCTGGCACATCGTGCGTCACCACCGACTTTGCCGCGACGATAGCGCCGTCGCCGATTTTCACGCCCGGCAGCATCACCGCTTCCATGCCGATCCAGACGTCGTTGCCGACGATTGTGTCGCCACGCACCTCCTTCGACCATGTCGCCGGGTCGAAGCCTTCCTCCCAGCCGTGACCAAAGATGTTGAACGGATAGGTCGAAAAGCCGGACATGGCGTGATTGGCGCCGTTCATGATGAAGCGCGCGCCTTCGGCAATGGCGCAGAACTTGCCGATGATCAGCCTGTCGCCGATGAACGGATAATGATGCAGCACGCATTTTTCGGCGAATTTGTCGGGTCCGTCAGGGTCGTCATAATAGGTGAAGTCGCCGATCTCGATATTCGGCGCCGTCACCAGCGGCTTCAGAAAGCCGACGCGCGTGTGCAACGGGATCGGATGCTTGATCGATGGATTGGGTCCGGTCATATCGAGCTCCGTCGGCAACTGCCAGCCAGGTCAAAATAGCGCGATCCGTCCGGCAGTACCAATCGCTTAATCCAGGCGGGCAGCTTGTGCAAAAAGCCCCGGACGAGCCGGGGCTTTCTGGTTTCGCACTATCGGAGCGCCGGCTATTCCGCCGGCGACGGTTTCTTGCGGAACAGCGCGACCAGATTGTCCCACAATTCGATCTTGGCGCCTTGCCGCTTCATGATCACGCCCTGCTGCAGGATCGACAGCGTGTTGTTCCAGGCCCAGTAGATGACGAGGCCGGCCGGAAAACCCGCCATCATGAAGGTGAAGATCACGGGCATCCACGTGAAGATCGCCGCCTGCGTCGGGTCCGGCGGCGTCGGGTTCATGCGCATCTGCAGGAACATCGTCACGCCCATGATCAGCGGCCAGACGCCGATCATCAGCATGTGCGGCAAGGTAACGGGGATCAGCCCGAACAGGTTGAAAATCGATGTCGGGTCCGGCGCCGCCAGATCCTGGATCCAGCCGAAGAACGGCGCGTGCCGCATCTCGATGGTGATGTAGAGCACCTTGTAGAGCGAGAAGAACACCGGGATCTGCAATGCCACCGGCCAGCAGCCGGCGAGCGGATTGATCTTCTCGGTCTTGTAGAGCTCCATCATCGCCTGCTGCTGCTTCATCTTGTCGTCCGCGTATTTCTCGCGGATCTCGAGCATCTTGGGCTGCACCTTCTTCATGTTAGCCATCGACGCATAGGACTTGTTGGCGAGCGGGAAGAACAGCGCCTTGATGATGACGGTGGTGGCGAGGATCGCCAGACCGAAATTGCCGAAGAATTTGTAAAGCGTGTCGATCAGCCAGAACATCGGCTTGGTGATGAAATAGAACCAGCCCCAGTCGATCAGAAGGTCGAACTGGCGGATATGACGGTCCTTTTCATAGGCGTTGATCGTCGAAACTTCCTTGGCGCCGGCGAATATCTCCGATTCCACGGTCGTCGATTGCCCGGGAGCGATCGTGACCGGATCGGACAGGAAATCGGACTGGTAGCTGTGCGGGTGGGGCCCGCTCTTGAACTCGAAATAAGAGAATTTGGGCTGAAATTCGCGGCCGGCAGGCGGCACCAGGGTCACCGCCCAATATTTATCGGTGATGCCTAGCCAGCCGTCGGTCGACTTGCCTGGCTTGTATTCCTTGTCCGATTCGACCTTGGAGTATTTGTACTCTTGCAGGCCTTCGCTGCCGGTAACACCGATCAGGCCTTCGTGCAGCACATAAGTGCTGGCGATAGCCGGCTTGTCGAAACGGGTAACGCGGCCATAGTTCGACAACGTCGCGGGTGCCGAGCCCCCATTCTGGACCGTGTCGGACACGGTGAACATATATTGGCTGTCGACAGAGAAGGTGCGCTTGAAGGTCAGGCCCTTGTCGTTGGTGAAGGTGAGCGTCACTGGCGTCGCCGGCGTCAGCGTCGCATTGCCGTCGGTCTGCCAGACCGTGTCGGGGCCGGGCAGCCTGCCCACATCCGGCGTGCCGGAAAAGCCGATCTCGGCGAAATAGCCGTTCGGCAGGGACGCCGGGTTGAGCAACGCGATCTCGGGCGAAGTCTTGTCGACCGTCTCCCTGTAATGCTTGAGCCGGAGGTCGTCGAGGCGCGCACCGGTGAGGTTGATCGAGCCTTCGAGGCTCGGCGTGTCGATCTTGACGCGGCTGGTCGAGGCAATCGCCTGGTCGCGGCCGGCGGGCGTCACAGCGTCGCCGCCAGGCGCGCTCGGAATGGCGCCGGGCTGCACCGGTGTTTCGGTGGCGCCCGGGCTGGTGCCTTGGGCGGCCTTCTTCTGCTCCGCCACGCGCTGCTCTTCGATGCGGGCGGCTTCGCGCTGCATCTCGCTGCGCGGCATCACATAGAAATATTGCCAAAGCGCCAGGATCAGCACCGACAGTGCGATGGTGATGAAGAAGTTGCGGTTGTTTTCCATCGAAGCCCTTGGCCTATCGTGTTCCACGCAATCTGCGGGAGAGTTCGGCCTTCAACTGGCCGAACGGAGTCGTAAGCACGTCTTCGCGCCCGACGATGACATAATCATTGCCGGGCACCATGTCATCCGCGGCATGCGTGCGCACGGCCTCTCTCAGCCGCCGCCGGATGCGGTTGCGAACGACGGCGTTGCCGACCTTCCTGGTGACCGTATAGCCGACGCGCGGCGCCTCGCTGTCGCCGCGGCCCAGGACCTCGACGAGGAAAAGCCGCCCGCGGCGCTTTTCGCCACGGCGGACGGCCAGGAATTCCGCGCGCTTCAGAAGCCGCTTGGGATGGGGACCCGTTGGCTTGCCGGTTGCGGGCAACGATCTTGTCTCTCGCTTGGTGCTCAGGCGCTGAGACGCTTGCGGCCGCGGTTGCGGCGGGCTGCGACGACGCCGCGGCCACCTTTGGTGGCCATGCGGGCGCGGAAACCGTGCCTGCGTTTGCGAACGAGTTTGGACGGCTGGTAAGTACGCTTCATTTGTTTAAATACCGCGGGGTGCGGCCCTTCTTGATTCTGTCACTTTGTAACAGGAGCTTTGCCGGGCCGGTTTTGGCGCGATCGAAACCGCGCCGGGACGAATGGCCCGAGCGTGAGCGGGCTTATAGAAAGAAGGGTTTTGGAAGTCAATCCAGCGTGTCGGGCCGGCATTGTCGGACCGGCATCGAAGTCTTGCGGCCCTTTGTCCGGCTTCGACCAAGGATGAATTTGGCAAAAAAGCCGCAATCGCCTAATCTCACCCGATCAAGCGATCGTGAAGACGAGCAGTCCCTAAGACAAGCAGCCGTGATGACAGGCAGCCGTGACGACGAGCATGAGTGAAGTCCCAGCAACCGACGAAAGCATCGCCCAGGCGAAGGCGGCCACCCGCAGGGTGCCGCTGGCGCGCGGCCTGTCGACCAAGTTGCTGCTGCTCACCATCGTCTTCGTGCTCTTGGCCGAAATCCTCATCTTCGTGCCCTGGATCGCCAGCTACAGGCTGAGTTGGCTGAAGGAGAGGCTGAGCACCGCCGCCGCGGTTTCCATCGTCCTGGTGCAGGGCGAACCTGCCTCGCTGTCGCGTGCCGCCCAGAACGACGTACTGATGGCGATCGGCGCCAAGGCGATCGCCGTGCGCGACGGCGGCGTCTCGCGGCTTCTGGTCGTGGCCGAAATGCCGCCGCAGGTCGACGAGCATATCGATATCGCCAATGTCGGCATGATCAAGGGTATGACCGGCGCGCTGGACACGCTGTTTTTCGGCGGCAAGCGGATGCTGCGCGTTTTCGGGCCGGTCGGCGACAGCGACAAAGAATTCGAGCTGATCATGCCCGACCACCGCCTGCGCAATGCCATGCTGATCTATTCGCGCAACGTCGCCTTCGTCTCGCTGCTGATCTCGCTGTTCACCGCCATGCTGGTCTACGCCGCGATAGACCTGATCATGATCGGCCCGATCAGGACGATGACACGCTCGATGCTGTCCTTTTCCGAGGCGCCCGACGATCCCGGTCGCATCATTCACCCCGCCGCCCGGGCCGACGAGATCGGCGTCGCCGAACGCGAGCTGTCGCAGATGCAGGAGCGGCTGCAGAAGATGCTGACCGAGCAGAAGCACCTGGCCGATCTCGGCCTGGCCGTGTCGAAGATCAACCACGACATGCGCAACATCCTCGCCTCGGCGCAACTGATGTCGGACCGCCTGCGCCAGGTCAAGGACCCGACCGTGCAGGCCTTCGCACCAAAACTGCTGCGCGCGCTCGACCGTGCGGTGTCCTACTCGGAGGGCGTGCTGGCCTATGGCCGCACCCAGGAGCCGCCGCCGTCGCGCCGCAGGCTGCGGCTGCGCCAGCTGGTCGAGGACGTCCAGGGCCTGCTCGACATCGAATGCGGCATCGAATTCGTCAACGCCGTCGATCCGGTGCTTGAGGTCGACGCCGATTCCGACCAGCTGTTCCGCGTGCTCACCAATCTTAGCCGCAACGCCGTGCAGGCGATGGCGGCCGACACCGAGAGCGCCGTGGTGCGCCGCTTGACCATATCGGCCGAGCGCATCGGCAGCGTCAGCCGCATCGTCGTCACCGACACCGGCCCCGGCCTGCCGCCAAAGGCGAGAGAAAACCTGTTCGCGGCATTTCGCGGCTCGGCCCGCAGCGGCGGCACCGGCCTTGGCCTGGCGATCGCCCATGAATTGATCCGCGCCCATGGCGGCACGGTGGAGCTGGTCGAAAGCATCGGCGGCCGCACCACATTCGCGGTCACCATTCCCGACCAGCCGGTCCGGCTCGACCAAGCCCGCAACGGTCTGCGCCGCCCGGCGTAACGAACCGTTTGTTTACGGACCGTTTCAATTCGCAAATGCTTGGTCCGAGACTACGAGCCATCGGCTCGGCCGCCGTGCAACGGCGTGTTTCGTTACGGGCCGTTCCGATTGGCAAATGACTGATCCAAGACGACGACCTATCGGCTCGGCCGCCGCGTGACGCGATCTTGCCTTCGCCGGCCGGCGCATGACGGCAAAACATGACGGCAAAACTTTTGGCCAGGATCGGCTTGCTTTTCGCAAATTCAGTCGCTAGGGAACAGCTCACATTCGCGGCCGGTCGCCAGGATCGGATCGCGGGGCTATGCAAAGCATGGCCTGTTGCGCGCCCGTAGCTCAGCTGGATAGAGCACCAGACTACGAATCTGGGGGTCAGGAGTTCGAATCTCTTCGGGCGCGCCATTAAACTCATGCCTACCCCGGGAACATAGGTAACAGAATCTACCACCGGTGGCCTGAAAGTCGCGAGGGCTGAGCGCCATCCATGCCAAAAAGGAGATCGTCAGCTAATGCTGCTCAGTCGGCCTGCTTAATCTCCAGGCCCGGTTCAGTCGGCGGGCCTGGCGTGCAATCCTGGCCAGTGCATTCCTGCACGGGATCTTTCGCCGGCGGGAGACAATTTTGGCCTTCACAATGAACGGGCGGCTGCGTTGTTGCGGCTTTATTGTTCTGCGGCACAGGCCGATCCTCAGCGCGAACGGCCGGCATTCCAAGTTCGATCATGGCCGTGCACAAGAGCGCAATCCGAAGCAAATTCATTTTCGCCTCCGCAACTGACAGCGAGACGCAGATTATACCTTCGAACTGCGGCCAACATCCTGTCACCCGCGAACGGCGTTAACAGCGCGTTTCATTGCCGGTCGGAAGGGCGTACCGATTGCGATCGAGCGTCGTCCTCTTCCTGGCAAAATAGCGCCAGAAACGGGGCTTTCGGCCAGAGGTGACTGAAGCCAACCTTCCGATTTTCCTGTACACCTGTTCGAAGGGTTCGAGGTGCGTTAGGGCCTCGCATATTCGAGTTCTTTCACGGGGGAACGTACATGACGGCATTCAACAGCGTCCGCTTCCGGGTCAAGCCGGGTAGTGAAGATGAATTCATCGAACTGTTCAGCAGCGCTGCGCGCAATTTCGAGGGATTGCGAAAAATGGCTCTCATCAAATCGGGAGATGGCGCCTTCTTCTCGATTGGAGAGTGGGACACTTTTCAGCACATGGTCGCTGCCAGGCCCAAAATGCTGGGCAATCTTGATCGGTTCCGGCATACGTTGCAGCAGCTTGAGGGCGGATATACGGATGCTGTTTCCGGCGAGGCTGTCTTCGAAACGGACGGCAGGAGCAGCGGCAGGTCGGTATAGTTTCGCACTTCGAAAAGCTTATGCTCTGCGCCACTTCCCGGCTCTATTACCTAAACCGCACATTCCCCCTGGAAAGCTCTGCCACCGACCTGCATCCCATCAGCCGCATGTCGCGTTCGATCTCGGTTCGCATCAGGCCGAGCGCCCGTTCGACGCCGGCCTGTCCGGCGGCTGCCAGCGGGAAGAGATAGTAGCGCCCGACGCCGACGGCCTTGGCGCCCAACGACAGGGCCTTCAGCACATGCGTGCCGCGCTGGACGCCGCTGTCGATGATCACGTCTATCTTGTTGCCCACTGCGTCGACGATCTCCGACAACTGGTCGAAGGGGCTGCGCGAGCCGTCCAGCTGCCTGCCGCCATGATTTGACAGAACGATACCGGTGCAGCCGATGTCGACGGCTTTTCTGGCATCGGCGACGCTCATGATCCCCTTCAGGCAAAACTGGCCGTTCCAGAAGCGGACCATGTCTTCGACGTCCTTCCAATCCAGCGACGGCTCGAGGATCTCGGTGAAATAGCGGCTGATGGAAAGCGCTCCGCCGCCGAGATCGATATGGCCGTCCAACTGCGGCAGGCTGAACTTTTCGTGCGTCAAATAGTCGATAGCCCATCTCGGCTTGATCGCGAACTGCATCATGCCGCCGAGCGTAAGCCGAAAGGGGATGGAAAAGCCGGTCCGCAGGTCACGCTCGCGGTTTCCGCCGGTGACGCTGTCGACCGTCAGCATCATCACGTCGACGCCGGACGTCTTGGCGCGCTCCATCATGGCGCGGTTCAGGCCGCGATCCCTGTGGAAATAGAACTGATAGACCTGCGGCGTCCTGTGCTTGCGGACTTCCTCCAGGCTGACCGTGCCGAGCGACGAGACGCCGAACATCGTGCCGAACTTCTCCGCCGCCGCGGCGACGGCGCGCTCGCCGCTATGGTGAAACAGTCGCTGGAGAGCCGTCGGCGAACAATAGACCGGCATCGCCAGCTTCTGGCCCATGACGGTGACCGACATGTCGACCTGTCCGACGCCGGCAAGGACGTTGGGGACGAGATCGCAGTCCTCGAACGCCGCCGTGTTGCGCCGCAGCGTCGTCTCGTCGTCCGCGCCGCCATCGATATAATCGAAGATCGGACCTGGCAGGCGCTGTTTTGCCAGCCGGCGGAAGTCCTGAAAATTGTAGCAGCTTTGCAATCTCATGAAATCAATCGGGTATATGCCGGGCCCGATGTCAAGCCTGTGCCATTGTCGATCGCCGGCGCTCTCGCCTCAGCCCGCCAGAGCGCCAACCGACTCCCGCTCCACCAGCGGGCATTCGAGCTTGGTGATGGGATAGCGGCCACGACCGGGAGCAGCGGGGACTTCGAGCTGCTCGATCGCCCATTGTCCCATCGCCATATGCGGCAGGATCGACGTCGTCAGCGGCGGGAACAGATGCCGCGCGATCTCCTCGTCGTCATAACCGATCACCGAAATATCCCGGGGGATGTGCAGGCCGGCCTCCTTTAGCGCCTCGTAGCAGCCGATCGCGGTGCGGTCGTTCTGGCAGAAGATCGCGGTCGGCCGGTCCTTCAGCGCCAAGAGCTTGACGGTCGCGGCATAGCCGGCGCTCGCCGACCAATCGCCTTCGACGACCAGCGCCGGGTCGAACGGAATGTCGGCCGTCGCCAGCGCCCGGCGGTAGCCCTTCAGCCGGTCCTGCGCCGCTTGCATCCAGGGCTCGCCGGTGACGGTGGCGATGCGCCGGTGGCCATGGCCGATCAAGTGGCGGGTGGAGCTCTGGCCGCCGGCGATCTCGCTCGGCACCACGGCGGGGAAGGCATAGTCGGCGGTGTAGCAGTTGAGCAGGATGACCGGAATGTCGAGGCCGTAGAGATAGTCCGGCGCGACGATCTCGCGGGTGAAAATGGTCATGTAGATCAGCGCCGAAATGCCCCGCTTGGTCAGTGCCGCGATGGCCCGGGGCTCCATCACCTCGTCGCCCATGGTTTGCGCCACCAGCAGCACATTGCCGGCGTTCCACGAGGCTTGCCGCGCCCCTTCAATGGCGACGACCGCCTCCGGGCTGGTCGCCAACTGGTCGACGGCAAAGCCGATCACGCCATCCAGCCCGTCGAATGCGGCAACTGGGGCCCGCAAGGCAGAAAACACGGGCGGCGAATAGCCCAGCGTTCGTGCGGTCTCAATCACTCGCTCTCGGGTTTGCTGCGACAGCCTGATGCCTGGCGTGTTGTTGAGGACGAACGAGACCGTCGCCTGCGAACAGCCGGCGGCCCTGGCGATGTCGGTCATGGTGACGCGGCCCTTGGGGTTTTTCCCGGACGGCTTGCGCCGCCTGGTACCCTCAAGGATGGGATCGCGCAGTGGTTCGTTCATGTCATTCGTCCCTCAAATCTCGCATTTATAACGCGAAGCGCTACTAATAGATATAAGCGCCCTCTCAGGTGATTTTAGTCGCCAATCCAAAACGGTTGTGACTGGGGAGGCCTCTCTCGTTTGTGGCGAGTATCCCGATCAACTAATACTCTTTACTAATATCTGGCATCCCTATAACGTCAATCCATCATGCCCGGACGACATCGGACCGCGCGTGTTCGGAACGCGAGCCAGCCTGGTGTCGGACGGTTCCCGTCAGCCGGAGCTCGCCTGCCGTTTCGAGGAAATGTCAGACAAATCGGACTATTTACGAACGACGAATGAGTCTCTAAAGTCGACGATCGCGGCTGGAATGGCGTCGTTCTTCGCTGCCGAAACCCTGAGGAGGAGGGCGTCCAAGCCGCGCCGGCACGTTCATCATCAGCGAAATTACTGAGTCAAATGGGAGGTTGAATATGAAATCTGCGATACGAAATGCGTCCGTCGCCGCTGCGGCCCTGCTGCTCGGCCTGTCCGTCAGCGCAATTGCGCGGGCCGACGACAAGCCGACACTGGCCTTCGTCGTCAACGGCGCTTCCGATTTCTGGAAGGCTGCCGAAGCCGGCGTCAAGAAGGCTCAAGGCGAACTGCCCAATTACAATCTCGAACTCAAATATCCGGAGCAGTCCTCGGTCGCCATCCAGCAGCGCCTGATGGACGATCTGGTGACGGCCGGTGTGAAGGCGATCATGGTCTCGGCCGTCGATCCCAAGACGTCGACCGACGGGCTGAACAAGATCGCCTCGGAAACGGCGTTGTTCACCACTGACAGCGACGCACCGCAGACCAAGCGTGTCGCCTATATCGGCTCTTCCAATGTCGATGCCGGCAAGCAGGCGGCAGAGATCGCCAAGAAGGCAATGCCCGACGGCGGCAAGTGCCTCGGCTTCGTTGGCCTGCTCGGCGCCGACAATGCCAAGGAACGCATCCAGGGCATGAAGGACGGCCTCGCCGGCACCAAGATCGAATTGGTCGACGTGCGTGGCGACGACATCGACCAGGCCCGCGCCAAGAAGAACGTCGAGGACGCGCTGGTCGCCAGCCCCGACGTCACCTGCATGGTCGGCTTCTACTCCTACAACACGCCGCGCATCTATGAAGCGCTGCGCGATGCCGGCAAGCTCGGCCAGATCACCGTCGTCGGCTTCGACGACGATCCGATCACGCTGGGCGGCGTCAAGGAAGGTACCGTCGCCGCCACCGTCGTGCAGCAACCCTTCGAATGGGCCTATCAGGGCATGAAGCTGATGGCTGCCTATCTCGAGGGCGACAAGTCGGGCGTTCCCGCCGATGGCCTGATCATCGTGCCGACCAAGATCATCGGCAAGGACGATGTCGACGCCTACGCCGCCAACCTCAAGGCGATGTCGGGAAATTGAGCGAATAAGTTGCGCCGGCTCAAGGGTTCGCCCTGAGCCGGCGATTCTATTGACGCGCCTCGCAAGGCCCGTCAGTCTGAGGCCAAAACGGCTCACCGGCTGCTGTCAGGCGTGATGAATTATTCCGACCCATCCATCGTTGCATCCACGGCCGCTCCGTTCCTGAGCCTCGACGGCGTGCGCAAGACTTATCCCGGCGTTGTCGCGCTGGACGGGTTCTCGATCGAGGTCAGGCCCGGCGAGGTCATCGGCCTGGTCGGCGAAAACGGCGCCGGCAAATCGACGCTGATGAAGATCCTCGGCGGCGTGACCCGGCCGGACACCGGCACCATCACCGTCGATGGCGTCGCCCATGACAGTCTGACCGTCGAAGCCAGCATCGGTTCGGGCATCGCCTTCGTCCACCAGGAACTCAACCTGTTCGAGAACCTCGACGTCGCCGCCAATATTTTCTTCGGCCGCGAACCGCTGCGCGCCGGCCCGTTCAGGCTGGTCGACCGCGCCAGGCTGCGAGCGCTGGCGGCGCCGCTGCTCAAACGCGTGGGCGCCAATTTCTCGGCCGATACGCCGGTGTCGGCGCTGTCGCTGGCCCAGCAGCAAATGGTCGAGATCGCCAAGGCGCTGTCGATCGAGGCGCGGCTGGTCATCCTCGACGAACCGACATCGAGCCTGCCGATCGCAGAAACCGACAAGCTGCTCGGTGTCATCAAGGCGCTGAAGGCAGACGGCATCAGCGTCATTTTCATCTCGCACCGCCTGCACGAGGTCGAGCGCGTCGCCGACCGCGTCGTCGTGCTCAGGGACGGCATGCTCGCCGGAACCTTGCCGAAGAGCGCCATCAATCACGACCAGATGGTCAAGCTGATGATCGGCCGCATGCTGAAGGAGAGGGAGAAGGCCGCAGAATCGGCGCGCCCGCCGGGCTCTGTCGCGCTGTCGGTCAAGGCCATTCGCACCGCTGCCTATCCCGACCGGCCCGTCGACCTCGATGTCAGGCATGGCGAGATCCTCGGCCTCGCCGGTCTCGTCGGCTCCGGTCGGACGGAGCTGGCGCGCGTCCTGTTTGGCATCGACAAGAGCTTTGGCGGCTCGTTCCAGCTTGACGGAAAAGATCTGGTTCTTGGTTCGGCCGCGGACGCAGTGGCCAACGGTATTTTCCTCGTCCCCGAGGATCGCAAGCTGACCGGCATCCTGCTCGACCTTTCGATCGCCCAGAACATCTCGCTGCCCAATCTGCCGGCACATTCGCGGCGCTCGCTGGTCTCGGCCAGCGCCGAGGCCGCCACCGCCGAGAAGCAGAAGACCGATCTCGGCATCAGGGCGCCCTCCGTGCAGACGCGTACCGGTACGCTGTCGGGCGGCAACCAGCAAAAGGTCGTGCTGGCCAAATGGCTGGCGATGAAGCCGAAGGTGATGATTCTCGACGAACCGACCCGCGGTATCGACATCGGCGCCAAGGCCGAGATCTACGGACTGATGCGGGCGCTGGCCGATGCCGGCGTCGCCGTGCTGATGATCTCCAGCGACATGGAGGAGGTGATCGGCGTTTCCGACCGCATTGCCGTCATGCATGAAGGCCAGATCTCGGGCATTCTCGATAAGGACCGGTTCAGCCAGGAAAACGTGCTGCTGCTGGCGGTCGGCAAGCAGCCGAAGTAGTTCGCAGGCACTGGGAGAAGACGATGAGCAAGAAAGATCTCGGCCTGCTGATCCTGATCCTGGTGGTCGGTGCGGTGGTGGCGATCATCAACCCGCGCTTCCTGCTGCCGATCAATCTCGCCAACACCTCGAACCTGATCGGGTTGTTCGGCATCCTGTCGATTGGCCAAGCCTTCGTCATCATCACCGGTGGCATCGAATTGTCGGTCGGCTCGGTGGTTGCGCTGCTCGGCGTGCTGTTTATCGACTTCATCGCCACGCGCGGCATGGCCTGGCCGGTCGCCCTGCCGCTGATCCTGGTGCTCGGCGGCATCATCGGGCTGGCGCATGGCTGGCTGATCACCCGGCTCAAATTGCAGCCTTTCGTGGTGACTTTGTGCGGCCTGTTGATCTATCGCGGCGTGGCGCGCTTCTACACCGCCGACGGCACCGCCGGCTTTGCCTTCGGACAGAACTTCCCGGAACTCGAGTTCCTGACGGCGGGGCGGTCCTGGGGCGTGCCGAACAGCTTCATCGCGCTGATCGTCATCGCCGTCGTCATGTGGGTGGTGCTGCACCGGTCGGTGTTCGGGCGCTATCTCTATGCCATCGGCAAGAACGAGGAAGCGGCAAAATATTCCGGCATCCGCACCGGCCGCATCGTCATGGCCGCCTATGTCATCTGCGGCGTGCTGACGGCGCTGTCAGCTATCTATTTCGCCATGTACACACGCTCGATCTCGCCGGCGAGCCACGGCCAGTTCTACGAGCTCTATGCCATCGCGGCCGCGGTGCTCGGCGGCTTCTCGCTGCGTGGCGGCGAAGGCTCGCTGATCGGCGTCCTGCTCGGCACGGTGCTGCTGCAGGAGCTGCAGAACCTCGTCAACCTGCTCGGCATCCCGTCCTCGCTCAACTTCGCCGTCATGGGCGGGGTGATCCTCATCGGCGTGCTGGTTGACCAGCAATGGGGCGTGTTCAGGGCGCGGCGGCGGATGCTGGAAGCCACACGCAAGGGCGTGGCGGGTGCTGCCGCTGAGTGACGCAAAAATAGCTGGATGAAATACGCCGACTGCCATGGCAGGTGGCGTGAAAGAGTCAACCGGAGCTTCGCGACAGCAGTTCAGGTCGGTCTCTATTTGGAACGAAAACCCGTATCTGAGCGTTTATTTAAGCTTTGCTACGCGGAGGCGTTCCATGCCCACGAATCCAGTTAGTACCGCCAAAGTAGGAACTCACCCCCTCCACCCGATGCTGATACCTTTTCCTGTCGCGTTTCTTGTCGGTGCGTTTGTCACCGACCTGGTTTTCTGGGGGACTGCCGATGCCTTCTGGGCACGAGCATCGATGTGGCTGATCGGGGCAGCCATAGTAATGGCCCTTATCGCTGCGACAGCCGGTTTTATCGACTTCCTCAACGAGCCGCGCATTCGCGCCTTGTCCGACGCCTGGTACCACATGCTGGGCAACTTGACCGCAGTCGTTGTGGCACTGATCAATTTCTACCTTCGCTATGCTCAAGGCGCCGAAGCGGCGGTCCGACCATGGGGCGCGCTCTTGTCGTTCATAGTGGTCTGCATACTGCTGTTCACCGGCTGGAAGGGCTGGGAGATGGTCTATCGGCATCACGTTGCAGTTCTGGATACACCAGCGGATGCGCCAGCGAAGCCTTCGACAACCACTGCCACGGATACTCGTCATGCTGGTCGGGACCGGCACGCCGCATGAGGCCATAATCCAGAAAAGTGGATACCGGTTTCCAAAAAGATATCGGTTAGACAAGTAGCGCCCATACCGAATGCATCGGGTGGGCGCTATTTTAGATAAGGCCCGACATGTCGGAGAAGGCCATGGCCTTGCGCAGCATCTCGGCGAAGCGCTCGCCGGCCGCTTCACGAGGGCCGCTATTGTCGATCGAGGTGACACCCGGTCCGGACAGCGCCACATTGGCGCTGCGCGCCAGCCGTGCCAGCACTTCGCCGCGCGATTCGCGACCGCGCAATGCCAGCCGCTCGGCCAGGATATCCGGTGTAGCCGTGATTTCGACGACAGCCAGATTGGCGTAGCGTTCCCGCAGCGCCGGGATGATCGCGCGCGAGACGTTGGCGATCGCGACACGGCCGTTTGAGACCGACCAATCGACTTCGGCCGGGATGCCATAGCGCAGGCCATGCGCCTCCCAGGAAATCGCGAAGGCGCCATCCGCTTCGGCCTCGACGAAGGCAACGTCGGCGAGCGTGTCGTGATCCTCGGTGGCCGCATCGCTCGGCCGGGTGATCACCCGGCGCACGAACTCCAGCCGGCTCTCGTCGGCAAACACGGCGCGCGCATAGCCGATCACCGTGTCCTTGCCGGCACCGCTCGGCCCGACGACGGCGACGAAGACACCGTCGCGGATCGGAAATCCCGTAGCGGACAATTCACGCTCGACCGATGCCGACACCATCATGCGACTCGGCGTCCCTGCCGCCAGACCGTGCGGACGACCGGGACATGGTCGTCGACGCGCACGCGAACCAGATCGGCGCGCCGGCCGGGCTCGATGACACCGCGATCGGTGAGGCCGACCGCCTCGGCCGGGTTCTTCGAGACCATCGCCACCGCCTGTGGCAAGGAAATGCCCTCGACCACGTCGCCGAGGAAGAAGGCTGACTGGATCAGACTGAAGGGAATGTAGTCCGACGACAGGATATCGAGCAGGCCATCGCCGGCCAGCGTGCGGGCCGAGACATTGCCCGAATGCGAAGCGCCGCGCATGACATTCGGCGCGCCCATCAAAACGCCGAGCCCTGCCTTTTTCGAAGCCCGAGCCGCCTCCTCGGTGGTTGGGAACTCGGCGACACGGACGCCTTGCTCGATCGCTTCGTCGACATGGCCGACGGTCGCGTCGTCATGGCTGGCGAGCACGATGCCGCGCTCTTGGCAGGCAGCGGCGATGAAGCTGCGATTCGGGCTCGAGTTCTTCGCCGATTCCGCCATCCGCTTTTCGCAGAATTTCTGGAAATCGCGATCGGTCAGCTTCAGCTTGCGCTGGTAATAATAGGCATAGGTTTCGAGATCGACGAATTGCCGCTGTCCGGGCGCATGGTCCATCAGCGACGCCAGCCTGACCCGCTCGTCGCCGTCGAAATTGGCGAAGGCCGTGAGGCAGTCCGGCGCCGAAACCTCGCAACGCAGATGGAGGAAATGGTCGGCCCTGAGCCGGTCCTGCTGCACGCTGTCCTCGATCGCGTCGGCCAGCTTGCGTATGTCGGCGGCCGTCAGGTCGGCATCCTCGTCCATGCCGACACGCAAAGCGTCGAGCACGGTGGTGATGCCGGCGGTCGCCACCTGCGCGTCATGCGCGAGCACAGCTGCGATCGGGTTCCAGCGCACTTTCGGCCGCGGCGCGTAATGGCCTTCGAGATGATCGGTGTGGAGCTCGACCAGGCCAGGGATGATGAAGTCGCCGCCCATGTCCTCGCCGCTGCGGCCGGGTCCGGCATCGATGGCGGCGATCATGCCGTCGCGCAGCACGATCGACCCTTCGACGATCTGGTCGGCGAGCACGATCCGGGCGTTGTCAAGAACAGTCTCGGCGGTCATTTCAAGCAGTCCTTGCAGGATTTTGCAGCCAACTGGAACCAATTGGCGTCGTACAAATGCGGTTAGAACAAATAGTCATTTAGGCAGTTCTTCTGGTCAGGCAGTTCTTCTGGCCGGGCGGCGCCCGAGCGCGTGATGGGACAGCACCATGAACGGTGCGCCCGGTTCAGTTTCCACAAACAGCGTCAGCGCGTCCACCGCCACCGGCCGTTGCAGCACGTCCGCAAACAGGCTGTCGATTGCTAGGCGAAGACGAGGGCTTTCCTGTGACGACACCCGGCCGGACAGCGTCATATGGAAGCGAAACGTCTCGAAGACATAGGGATAGCCCCACTGGCAGAGATTGCGGAACTCGTCGGGCTTCAGCGAATCGGGGCTGCGCCGTTCGATCTCGGCTTCCGTCAACGGCGCGCGGAAGCGGTCGAAGTCGCGCACCACGTCGTCGGCGAAGCGGTTGAGCGCCGGCAGCGGTGCTTCCGGCAACAGCGCGAAGAAGCCGTCGATCTGGCTGACGACGAGGCGCGGGATCGTAACCACCGGCGTCGCCTCGGCAAAATCGTCGAGTGCTGCACGAAGCGAGGTTTCCGTCTCGGTGGAGGCCAGTCTGAAGGGCGCCTTCAGTGTCGCATGAAAGCCATAGCGGCGCGCCGAGGCGGTATGGAAGGCAACTTCTGCCGCCGACAACTCGCCCGCAGCCTCGACCGGCTTTGTGGCGGCACCGAATGGGTCGCGGCCGAGCCAGTTGGCGGCGATCCGTGCCAGCGGTTCGTCTTGTCGGGGGGTGAAATAGATCGCGTAGCGCATCGAAGTTCCTCGTCAGCCCCGCTGCCCATAGGCGATTTGCATGACGAAATGACGAAGCTGGTGATTGCTTCTGATAACAAAGTTGTCCAGGCGGGTCATTAGCCGACGATTTTTTCGCCTTGGACCAGCGGATGAAGGCGAAGCGAAAAACCTGTTAGGCCTTCATCAGCCATTCGTGCTCGGGCGCGTTGTGGAATTTCCACGTCCGCTTCGGTCCGGCCATGACGTTGAGATAATAGAGATCATAGCCGTGGCAGGCTGCGCAGGGGTGATAACCCTTGGGGACCAGCACGACGTCGCCATCCTCGATCGCCATCGCCTCGTCGAGCGAACGAGCACCGTTCTCGTCGGCATCGGTGTAGACGCGCTGGAAAGCAAAGCCCTGTGGCGGGTTGAGACGGTGGTAATAGGTCTCCTCGAGATAGGATTCAGCCGGCAGATTGTCCTGGTCGTGCTTGTGCGGCGGATAGCTCGATGTGTGGCCGCCGGGTGTGATGACCTCCACCACCAGCAAGGAATCGGCCGGCTTGCCCTCCGGCAGGATGTTGGTGACATAGCGCGTGTTGGTGCCTTTGCCGCGAACCTCCTGGCCGAGATCGTCGGGCCCGATGACACGGACCGGCAGACCGCCGCCCAGTCCTGGCGCCGAACAGACGGCAAGTTCGAGATCGGTATCGGCGCTCACCGACCACTCCGACCCCTGCGGCACATAGACCGACCACGGCTTGCCCTCGAACGGCGACATGCGTTCGCCGAGCAAGCCGAGATCCTTGCCGCCGGCCTTGGCCTTGCCCTTGCCGGTGACGAACACCAGGCAGACCTCACGATCCGCGGTTTGCCCGGAAGCGCTCTCGCCGGGCCTGAGCCGATGCAGATCGAAGCCGACATAGGTCCAGCCGGCGCTTTGCGGCGTCACATGGGCGATGCGGCCGTGGCCCTTATTGGCTTTGACGAGCAGTTTCGACATGGTCATTCCTTCGGTTTGGCGTCTGCCGATGGCTCGTCCTCGTCAGCCGGCTTGTAGAGGTAGAAAAACTGCCAGACGGCATAGCCGGCGAAGCCGAGCGCGATCACGCCCCAGAACGGCGTGCCGGTGGCGAATTCGATCACCGACCAGACCAGGCAGACCGCGACAACGGCGACGCGCCGCCACAGCGGCCGGAAAAACGGGTGCTCGGAGTCTTTCATCGGATCAACACCTTTCCTTGCGAACTCTCAAGCATTGGGAAAGCCCTGTGTCTCCACCGTATAGCCGGCCGCCGTCATAGCCCGCATCAATTCCTTGTAGCCGACCTGCGCCATCTTGAGCGGCGGGTTCTTCTTCGGATCCTGCTCGGCCTCGACCACGAACCAGCCTTCATAGCCATGGTCGGCGAGCCTCTGGACGATGGCGCCAAAATCCAGCGAGCCATCTCCCGGCACGGTGAAGGCGCCAAGTGCCACCGCGTCGAGGAACGATTGCTTGTTGCGATCCAGCTTTTGGATCACCTCCATGCGTACGTCCTTCACATGCACGTGGTTGATGCGCCGGTGGTGGTTGTTTATCGCGCGCAGCACATCGCCGCCGGCAAAGGCCAGGTGACCGGCGTCGAGCAGCAGCGGAATGCCTTCGCCCGAATAGCGCATGAAAGCGTCGAGCTCCGGCTCGGTCTCAACTACTGCCGCCATATGATGATGGTAGGAGAGCGGCATGCCTTGCTCTGCACACCATTCGCCGAACTGCGTGAGCCGCCGGGCGTAGGCTTTCATCTCATCGTCCGAAAGCCTCGGCTTGGTGGCGAGCGGCTTGGAGCGGTCGCCCTGGATGGAGCGGCCGACTTCACCATAGACGATGCAGGGCGCATTCACCGCCTTGAACAGGTCGATCATCGGCTGGATGCGATCCTTATTCCCCGATATATCCTCATTGACCAGCGTCCCGGAGAACCAACCGCCGCAAAGCGTCACGTCGGCCTCTCTCAGGATCGGCAGCATGATCTCCGGATCGTTGGGAAAGCGGCGGCCCATTTCCATGCCGGTGAAGCCAGCCGAGCGCGACTGGCGCAGGCACTCCTCCAGCGACACATCATCGCTGAGTTCGGCAAGATCGTCGTTCCACCATGCAATGGGGGACATGCCCAGTTTGGCTTTCAAGTCGTCACTCCAGTTTCAGACATTCGAGGCGCGTTCGCGGATGGCTAAAGAACCCGCCCGCTCAGCGCTTCCTCGTATTTCTTGCGCGCCGCATTCACTTGCGGCCGTGCCGAGACTTCCGGCACTGCGACATCCCACCAGCTTCCACCGGCCTCGGTCGAAACCAGCGGGTCGGTGTCGATGACCAGCACGGTCGTTCGCGTGTTCTTCTTCGCTTGCGCCAGCGCCGTTTCCAGCCCGGCGATCGATGGCACTTTTTCGGCAATCGCACCCATGCTCGCAGCATGCGCGGCGAAGTCGATCTCGGGCAAGGTTTCGTGACGGGCGTCCTTCAGCAGATTGTTGAAGTTGGCGCCGCCGGTCGCCATCTGCAACCGGTTGATGCAGCCATAGCCGCGGTTGTCGAGCAGCACGATGGTCAGCTTGAGGCCGAGCATCACCGAGGTCGCGATCTCGGAATTGAGCATCAGGTAAGAGCCGTCGCCGATCATCACCACGACCTCTTCGTCCGGCTTGGCCATCTTGACGCCAAGCCCGCCGGCGATTTCGTAGCCCATTGTCGAGAAGCCGTATTCTGCGTGATAGGAGCCGGGCGCGCCCGCCTGCCATAGCTTGTGCAATTCGCCGGGCAAGCCGCCGGCGGCATGAAGCAGTACCACGCCGGAGCCCATGGCGCGCTGTACTGCGCCGATCACTTGCGCGTCGGACGGATAGGCGGCATTGGTCGACGCCGTCACCTTGTCGGCATCCGCTTGCCAGTTCTTCTTGCCCGTGATCGCATTGTCGGTCCAGCCTGAAGGGGCTTTCCAGCCTTTCAGCGCCGCAGCGAGTTCGGCGAGCCCTTCCGCCGCATCGGCGACCAGCGGCAGCGCCTGGTGCTTTCCGGCGTCAAAAGGCTGCACGTTGAGCCCGATGATGGTCCTGCCGGCATGCTTGAACAATGCCCAGGAGCCGGTGGTGAAATCCTGCAGTCTGGTGCCGACGGCAAGCACGACGTCGGCCTCTTCGGCCAGCCTGTTGGCCGCCGAAGTGCCGGTAACGCCGACCGCGCCCATGTTCAACGGATGATCGTCCGGGAGCGAGGATTTGCCGCCTTGCGTCTCACAAACTGGAACGCCGGCGCCTTGCACCAGTTTTGCCAACTCCTCGGATGCCTGCGAATAGAGTACGCCGCCGCCCGCGATCACCAGCGGCTTTTTCGCCGCTTTGAGTACCGCGACTGCGGCCGCCAGTTCGTTGCGGTCCGGGCGCTGCCGTCGCGGCGTCCAGAGTCGCTCGGCAAAGAAACTCTCGGGGTAGTCATAGGCCTCGGCCTGCACGTCCTGGCACAGCGCCAGCGTCACCGGGCCGCATTCGGCGGGATCGGTCAGCACCTGCATGGCGCGGTTGAGCGCCGGCATGATCTGCTCCGGCCGCGTGATGCGGTCGAAATAGCGCGACACCGGGCGGAGGCAGTCATTGACCGTCGCCGTGCCGTCGGAAAAATCCTCGGCCTGCTGCAGGACGGGATCGGGAATGCGATTGGCGAAGACGTCGCCGGGCAGAAACAGGACAGGCAACCTGTTTACATGCGCAAGTGCCGCAGCGGTCACCATGTTGAGCGCGCCGGGGCCGATCGAACTGGTCGCGGCCATGAAGCGACGGCGGAAATTGGCCTTGGCGTAGGCGATCGCCGCATGCGCCATTGCCTGCTCGTTATGGGCACGGAAGGTCGGCAGTTCGTCGCGAACCTGGTAGAGCGCCTCGCCGACGCCGGCGACATTGCCGTGGCCGAAGATCGCCCAGACGCCGCCGAAGATCGGCACTTTCCTCCCGTCCATCTCGGTCATCTGTCGAGCAAGAAAGCGGGTCAGCGCCTGCGCCATCGTCAGGCGGATTGTCTTGGTCATGTCGGTTCCTCCGCAGTCCTTATGCCGCGCCTTCTTATGCCGCTTTGCGGCCGCGCGCCGCAAGCCATGCCTCGGTCAGTCTCTCGAAGCGAGATGCCATGTCGGCAACCGCTTCATCGTCTGACATCTTGCTGGCAAGCCATTGTTCGGCCGCGTTGATGAAGATGGTGCGGCCGACGGCAAAGCCCTTGACGATAGACGCCTTGGCGGTGGCAGCAAAGGCCGCTTCCAATTCGTCCTGCGGCGCTTCGAGGCCAAGCAGCACAATCCCGCGGCACCACGGATCGTTCTTCAGGATCACCGCCTCGATCTTTGCCCATGCGCCGGCCGATGCCTGCGGTTCGAGCTTCCACCAATCGGGCTTGATGCCGAGTGCGTAGAGTTCCTCGAGCGCGCGCGGGATGGTCATGTCGTCGAGCCTGCCGTGCTTGCCGGCGATGATCTCGACCAGAAGTTCTCTGCCCACTTTCCGCGCGGCCTCGAACAAAGCGCGCAGTTTCTGCTGCTGTTCGCTCTTCAGCGCCGCGGGATCGTCGGGATGATAGAAGCACAGGCACTTGATGCAGTGGTCGACCGGCCATTCGGTCAGTTGCGAACCTATGTCTTGCGAGAACTCGAAGCGAAGCGGCCGCGAACCCGGCAACTCGACCGGCCGGCCGAGCCAGGCGAAGGAATGGTGGGCGAATTCGAACATCGCCTCGCGTCCGTATTTTTCGTCGAGCAGCATGCCGTAGCCGGCGCGGCCAGCCGCAACCTTGGCCGCAGCCTTGACCGTCAGCACCTTGAAAGCTGGGATTCGCGACGGATCGGCGCCGGCTTTTGCCGCGACATCCTCCAGCTGGACGCGGTGGTCGCAGGCGAACGCCATCAGCGAGGGGATGTCGCGCCGGCGCGTGGTCGCCCAATGGATGTGATTGATCGCCTCGTCCTTGCGCAGCGCCAGATGCTTGCTGCCGTTTTTCAGGAAGAACTGCAATTCCTCGAAAGTCGGGTATTCCGGTGCGCAGAGCAGCCGCGACACGGCAAAGGCGCCGCAGGCATTGGCCCAGGTCGCCGCCGTCGCCAGGCTTTCCTCGCCGAGCCAGCCGCGCAGGAAGCCCGACATGAAGGCGTCGCCGGCGCCGAGCACATTGTAGACCTCGATTGGAAATCCCTTGCCGACGATACCGTCCTCGAGGTCGTCGCTGATCGGCCCGTCATAGACGATGCAGCCCATGGCGCCGCGTTTCAGCACGATGGTTGCCGCCGACAGCGAGCGGATGGTTTTCAGCGCGCTCAGGCAATCGTCTGCGCCCGAGGCGATCATGATTTCCTCTTCGGTGCCGACGATGAGATCGCAATCGGGCAGCACCGTCTTCAACTGCGCCGAGACGCGGTCGGATTTCACATAGCGCTCGAAGCCTTCGGCGTGGCCGGCGAGACCCCAGAGGTTGGGGCGGTAGTCGATGTCGAACACCACCTTGCCGCCCTTGGCTTTCATGACACGGATCGCCTTGCGCTGGGCGGCGTCGCTGTTGGGCCGTGAAAAATGCGTGCCGGTGACGACGACCGCGCGTGCCGAAGCGATAAACGCCTCATCGATATCGTCTTTCGAAAGCGCCATGTCGGCGCAATCGCTGCGATAGAAGATCATCGGCGAGACGCCTTCATCCTCGACCGACAGCAGCACCAGGGCGGTCAGCCGCTCCGGATCGGTCTTGAGGCCTTGGACCGAAACGCCCTCGCGGGTCAGCTGCTCGCGGATGAAGCGGCCCATCTGCTCATTGCCGACGCGGGTGAGCAGCGCCGAGCGCAGGCCGAGCCTGGCAGTACCGACCGCGATATTGGCCGGACAGCCGCCGACCGACTTGGCAAAGGAAGTAATGTCCTCGAGGCGCGAGCCGATCTGCTGGCCGTAGAGATCGACGGAAGCGCGGCCGATCGTGATAATGTCGAGCGGCGAATATTTCGCTTCCACGGCTTCGCCCATTCGAACCTCCCATCGGCTTTGTTGTCTTGGGTAACACGCGCGAGCGGCAGCGTGGCGCCAGCAATATGAAATAATAATTCCAATCCATAGTCAATATGGAACGAGCATTCCCAAAGCTGAAAAGTGCTGTGCAAGGCTCGCGCGTTCAGAAACTTTGAAGTCAGACGAACGTCAAGTATCTACCGCTGAAACCAGCTGATTTACCAAGGAAGCGGGCCATCATCGTTGAAGAACCCGGCGGTCGGGCCATCGGCGTCCAAGGTCGCCAGGTGAATGACGATCTCGGCCGCCTGCTGCACCGTGCGGTGACCTTTATACCCGTTGAGATCGGTGGCAGTGTAGCCGGGCGCCGCGGCGTTGACCTTGATGCCTTGGGGCGCGAGCTCCCTGGCGAACGCCACCGTGATGGCATTCAAGGCTGTCTTGGAGCTGCCGTAGCCCATCATGTTAACGGCGTGGTTCGCAGTGGCGGGATCGAGCGCCCGGCCGATGGACCCGGTGGAGCTGCTCACCATCACGATCCGGGCAGCAGGTGCTGCTAGCAGCAGCGGCAGGAATGCCTGGGTCACGCGGATCGGGCCGAAGACATTGACGTCGTAGGTGGCCTGGATGTCGGCGATCCGCTGCTGGCTCGGCGGCAGGTCGTAATTGATGGCGACGCCGGCGTTGTTCACCAGCACGTCGAGGCAGGGGCTGGCCTGCCTGAATGCCTCGGCTGCCGCCTTCACCCTGTCATCCCGCGTGACGTCCAGCTCAAGCCACTCCACGTCGAGGCCTTCGGCGCGCAATGCCTGCGCCGCCGCCATGCCGCGTTCGGCGCTCCTGGCGCCGAGCCAGACCTTGAAGCCCATGGTCGCCAGTCGCCGGGCGATTTCATGGCCTATACCCTTGTTGGCGCCGGTCACCAGCGCGCTTTTCGATGTTCTCATAATCGGTGTCTCCATTTTTCTTGTGGAAGACCCACAAATGGTGCGAGGCAGCGGGCGTTGCGCGCCGGAAATTCTCCGGCTCTTGCCTAATCCTCTCACGCTGTTGCGCCGCCGGTGCGAATGCGCGATGCTGGCGCAATGAGCAAGGCGCTGCAGGAGTTGATCGAGATCGCCGGCCGCCATGCGCGCGGGCGACGAACAAGAACGGCGGTTCCCCGCGTTTCGATCGGCCGCAGCGAAGTCGCCACGCCGCCATTGTCAGGGGTGTGGGGGTCGGGGATCTTATTCGTACTGCAGGGCGCGAAGACGGTTCTGATCGGCGACCGAGCTCTTCGTTACAATCCGGCCAGCTATTTCATCTATACTGTCGAGACGCCCACCATCAGCCAGATAATCGAAGCGAGCGCAGCGCGTCCTTACCTGGCCATTGGCTTGACCCTTGACCTGCAGGCCGTCGCCGCGCTCCTCGTCGAGCACGCGCCGGCCCTCAGTGGCGACAGTTTCTCCACCTCTCCCGCTGATGACGATCTGCTCGACGCGTTGCGTCGAATGATGCGGCTGCTTGACCGGCCAGCGGAGATTTCCGTGCTCGCGACCATGATCGAGCGAGAGATGCTGTTTCGGCTCCTGCAAGGCTCCCAAGGCGGAAAGCTTCGTGAACTTGCGCGCGCCGATGGCCATCTGTCCCGGATTGGCCGGGCGATCGCCTGGATCCGTTCGCATCCCCATCAGCCGGTCCGGGTCGGCGATCTGGCCGAGATTGCCCGTATGAGCAGTGCTGCGTTTTATCGTCACTTCAAGGCGGCGACGGCCATGAGCCCAATCCAGTATCAAAAGCAAATCCGCTTGCTGGAAGCCCGCCATCTGCTGATTGCCCAGCCGGGCAACGTCGCACGTGTCGCCTTCGCCGTCGGCTATGAGAGTGCTTCCCAGTTCAGCCGGGAGTATGCCCGCCAGTTCGGGTCGCCGCCTGCCCGCGACGCAGCGCGGCTTTCGGCAGAAGGCGAAACCGCAATAGAGGTGATCTAAGGCTTGCGCTTCTTGCCAGTATCGCGCCGCTTCTCGCCGACCGCGACGGTCAGCGCCATAGCCAAAGCCATCGTCGCCGACAGCGAGCGGAAGCCGGCGAAATCGGCCTCGGCGACCTCGAACCAGACCCTGGCGAATTGGGCGAGTGGCGAAAAGGAGCTGTCGGTAATCGCCACGATCGGCACGCCTTGCTCCGAAATGACGCGCGCCTCCTCGATGGTGGCCGGGGCATAGGGCGAAAAGCTGATGGCGATCACGGCGTCCCTTGGAGAGGCAAAGCCGATCATCTCTGCATTGAGGCCGGCGGCCGATTCGATCAGCTGGTTGCGGATCTTGAGCTTGCCCAATGCATAGGCGATATAGGAGGCGACCGGGTAGGAGCGCCGCTTGGCCAGCACGTAAATGGTTTCGGCCTTGGCCAACACGGTGATCGCATCTTCGAAATGGTCTTCATTCAGCGTGCGCGAAATGTCGTTGAGCGAGGTACTGGCTGCGGCAACAAAACCGTCGAAAATCGCGCGGTGGCCGGCGCCTTCCTCGGCCTTGGCGCGCAATGCCGCCAGCCTTTCATCATAGGATGAGTTGCGCTCGCGCAGGCGCTCGCGAAACACCAACTGCAGGCTGGTGAAACCATCAAAACCAAGCTGCTGGGCAAAGCGGATCAGGGTCGAAGGCTGGACACCGGCGGAAGCGGCGATGCTGGCAGCGGTGCCGAAGGCGATATCGTCTGGGTTGTCGAGCGCATAGGCGGCGATCTGGGCGATACGTTTCGGCAGGCTGTGGCGCCGCTCCAGGATCGTCGCCCGCAGCGTCTCGAAATCGCGCGGCACCCGTTCGTCCATCGTCGCTCCGCCCAGGCTCATCGTCTGGTTCCCTCTGTGCCCCATCATAGCGGGCCTGTGCAAGAACACCATAAAAAATGAGACAAGCGTTCCATCTGCAGACAAAATGGACTAATTCATCCACACAAATTTTGCACACAGGGAGGCAAGCGGATGGTCGGGGTAGGTCTTATCGGCACGGGTTTCATGGGCAAGTGCCACGCCATTGCCTGGAACGCGGTCGGCACCGTCTTTCCCGAAGTGGCCAAGCCAAGGCTGGTCCATCTGGGCGAGGTCAACGAGGATCTTGCCAAACGCCGTGCCAGCGAATTCGGCTTCGCCAAGGCCTCCGGCGATTGGCGCGCTGTCGTCGACGACCCGGAAGTCGATGTCATCTCGCTGACCACGCCGAACCAGTTCCACCCGGAAATGGCCATCGCCATCCTCGAAGCCGGCAAGCATCTGTGGTGTGAAAAACCGATGGCGCCGAGCTTCGCCGAGGCGCAAGCAATGGCTGCGGCGGCCCAAAAGTCCGGCAAGGTGGCCGCGCTCGGCTATAACTATATTCAGAACCCAGCGATCCGCCATATCGGCGCGCTGCTCGACGAGAAGATCATCGGCGAGGTCAACCATCTGCGTATCGAGATGGACGAGGACTTCATGGCCGATCCGGAGGCGCTGTTCTTCTGGAAGCACGAGGCGGCGTCCGGCTACGGCGCGCTCGACGATTTCGCCGTGCACCCGCTGTCGCTCATCGCCGTACTGTTCGGCCGCGTTGCCCGCGTCATGTGCGACATGGCCAAACCCTATGCCGACCGCCGCGTCGCCTCGGGCGGGCGCCGCGCGGTCGAGACCTACGACATCGCCAGCATCCTGATGCATCTCGAAAACGGCATCGCCGGCACGCTGCTGGTCAACCGTTCGGCTTGGGGCCGCAAAGGCCGGATCGCCATCCAGATTTTTGGCTCGAAGGGCTCGATCCTGTACGACCAGGAGCGGATGAATGAGTTCCAACTCTATCTGACGGCCGACCGGCCGACCGAGCAAGGCTACCGCACCATCCTGGTGGCGCCGCATCATAAGCCTTATGACGCCTTCCTGCCGGCGCCCGGTCACGGCCTTGGCTTTAATGATCTCAAGATCATCGAATGCCGGGAGCTGTTGACGCGGCTTGCCGGCAAGCCGGCGCGGATCATCGATTTCGACGAAGGCCTGGAGATCGAGCGCACGGTGCACGCGATGGCGCGCTCGTTCGCGGAACAGCGCTGGATTGCGGTGCGGTAGTAAGCCCGCGCTGGTCTCCCCTTCTCCCCTTGTGGGAGAAGGTGGCCGAGCGAAGCTCGGTCGGATGAGGGGTGTTGGACGGATCGCTACAGCGAAGAAATAACCGCTTAAAATCCCTCAATATTTTTGCGCCGAGTTTCTTCCAGCACCCCTCATCCGGCTCGGCGCTGCGCGCCGATCCACCTTCTCCCACAAGGGGAGAAGGAGAAGTGCTCACGCGGCTCCCGGGCGATCGGCGATCATGGCACGTCTCGCCGACCGGCGCTGCTCGACGGCGTCGGCAAGGCCGTGCAGCACCGTTTCGGTGGTTTCCCAGTCGATACAGCCGTCGGTGATGCTCTGGCCATAGACGAGCGGCTTGCCGGGCACGACGTCCTGCCGGCCGGCGACGAGGTTGCTCTCGATCATGATGCCGACGATGCGCTCGTCGCCCGCCGCGATCTGGCCCGCCATGTCAGCCGCCACCAGCGGCTGGTTTTCCGGCTTCTTGCTGCTGTTGGCGTGGCTGACATCGATCATCAGCCGCGGCGCCACGCCGATCCGGCCGAGCTCAGCGCAGGCAGCAGCAATGCTTGCCGCGTCATAATTCGGCACAATACCGCCGCGCAGGATGACATGGCAGTCCTCGTTGCCGGTGGTCGTCGCGATGGCGCTGCGCCCGCCCTTTGTCACCGCCATGAAATGATGCGGCTGGGCGGCGGACTTCACCGCTTCGGCGGCAATCCGCAGATTGCCGTCGGTGCCGTTCTTGAAGCCGACCGGGCAGGACAGGCCTGACGCCAGCTCGCGATGGATCTGGCTCTCTGTCGTGCGTGCGCCGATCGCGCCCCAGGCGACGAGGTCGGCAATATATTGCGGGGTGGCCATGTCGAGGAATTCGGTGGCCGCCGGAAGGCCGAGATTGTTGACGGCGGAGAGCACGTTGCGGGCCATCCGCAACCCCTTGTCGATGTTGAAGCTGCCGTCGAGGTCGGGATCGTTGATCAGGCCCTTCCAGCCGACCGTCGTGCGCGGTTTCTCGAAATAAACCCGCATCACGATCTCCAGCCGGTCCGACAGGCTTTCACGCAGCGATGCCAAACGGCTGGCATAGTCTACGGCGGCGGCCGGGTCGTGGATCGAACAGGGGCCGACGACGACCACCAGCCGATCGTCGGCGCCGGTCAGCACGGCGTGGATGGCATTGCGTGATGCGGCAACGGTGCGCGTCGCCGTCAGCGTGCGCGGTATTTCCCGCATCACCTCGTCGGGTGTGCTCAGTTCTCTGATTTCCTTGACCCGAAGATCGTCTGTGGTCGTCAACACGGCTTCTGCTCCTGATTGGGAGACCTGCCGGCTGAAACAAAAAAGCCGCCAGGTCTGGCGGCTGTTCGGATGTTATTGCTGCAATCTTCAGATCGAGCGCAATCCTCCCGCCGCCAGCGAGCTCATAAAGTACCAATATGTGGCGGTCAGGTTGATCATGAGGGCTGATATAGTCGATGCGGATGCGCTTGTCACGTGCCTGGTGAGGAGGAGGTTTACTCCAGCCCATTCGCGATTGGCTGAAGCCCCCCGAACTTCGTCATCCCAGGGCGAAGCAGGAGCGGAGCTCCGTCGCGGAGACCCTGGGATCCATGCCGTTGCCTTGGCCAAGGAGTGCTGCGGAACTAAATTCTGCATTGTAGCGACGCCTAGATGTCACGGCATGGATCCTCGGGTCTGCGCCGCGTCGCTGCGCTCCTTGCTCTGCCCGTGGATGACGAAGTGATGGGCGGCGTTCCGCTAGACTTGCCGGCGTTATTCCGGTGACGCCCCGGCGATGCTCTGATCGTAGTCGACCAGCGACCCGGTCATGACGCCGGACTGCGGGCTGATCATATAGCTGATCAACCGGGCAAGCTGCGCCGGCTTCACCAATTGGCCCATCGGCTGCGCGGCTTCGGCCTTCTCCAACCAGTCCTCCGGCGCGTCGTGCCATTTCTTCTGCACGATCGCCTCGCCCTCGGTGTCCATCCAGCCGGGCAGCACCGCATTGCAGCGGATGCGATTGCCGCGATAGGCATTGGCGACATTCTTGGTGAGTGTCGCCAGCGCTCCCTTGCTCGACGAATAGGGCGCCAGGAACGACTGGCCGCAATGCGCCGACATCGACAGCACGTTGACGATCGAGCCCGGTACCTGGCGCGCCAGCAAATGCGCCACCACGCCCTGCATCAGGAAAAACGGGCCGCGCACATTGGTCTGGAATATCTGGTCGAACAGATCCTCGGAGGTCTCGACCAGCGAGCCGCGAGCCGAGGTGGCAGCGGCGTTGACCAGCGCGTTGACGGTACCAAAATGGCCAATCGCCGTTTCGACCGCACGCTTGCAGTCGGCCACTTTTGAGACGTCGGCGCTGATGAAGATGGCATCGACGCCTGCCCCCTTGAGGATGGCGACAGCCTTGTCGCCCTTCTCCTGCGAGCGGCCGATCAGCGCCAGCGCCCGGCAGCCCTCATCGGCCAGCGCTTCGGCGACGGCAAAGCCGATGCCTTGTGCGCCGCCGGTGACGATGGCGCGTGTTTCGGAATTGCGACCGGCTGAACCGTTCATCGCCTTGCTCCTGTGCTTGATAGTCAGATTGTTTTGTCGAGGCGGATGGTCTTGCCTTCCTTGGCCGATTTCAGCGCCGCATCCGCCAGCCTGAGCGCCACCAGCCCGTCCTTGCCGCTCGGCGTCGCCTTCTTGCCTGACGTCGCTGCCGCAATGAAGGCAGCGATCTCGTTAGCATAGGCGTCGAGATAACGGGTCATGAAGAAATCGTGCAGCGGCGGCCGCGTATAGCCTTTCTCATTGGCCAGTTCGATCGACACCGGCCGCTGGTTCTCGGCCGCAATCATGCCTTTCGAGCCATGCACCTCGATGCGCTGGTCGTAGCCGTAGGTGGCGCGGCGTGAGTTGGAGATAACGCATTGCTTGCCGGAGGCAGTTTCGAGGATGACGCTGACGCTGTCGAAGTCGCCGGCCTCGCCGATCTTCTTGTCGACCAGCACCGAAGCATGCGCGCTGACCGCCACCGGCTCCTCGCCGAGCAGGAAGCGCGCCATGTCGAAATCATGAATGGTCATGTCGCGGAAGATGCCGCCCGAGCGGCCGATATAGTCGAGCGGCGGCGGGCCGGGATCGCGCGAGGTGATTGTCACCATTTCGACAGTGCCGATGGCGCCGTCGTCGATCGCCTTGCGCACGGCGGCAAAATGCGGATCGAAGCGGCGGTTGAAGCCGACCATCAGGGTGGCGCCGGCCTTGTCGACGACGGCCAGGCAACGTTCCACCCGGGCGGCGTCGAGGTCGATCGGCTTTTCGCAGAAAATCGCTTTACCCGCTTTGGCGAAGCGTTCGATCAGATCGGCATGGGTATCGGTCGGCGTGCAGATGACGACCGCATCGATATCGCCGGCCTTCTCGATGGCATCGATGCTGCGCACTTCGGCGCCATAGGCAGAGGCCAGATCGGTCGCCGCCTTCTCGAAGGCGTCGGCAACTGCGACCAGCCTGGCCTCAGGATTGGAACCGACGGCGCGAGCATGGACCTTGCCGATACGGCCGGCACCGAGAAGAGCAAAGCGAAGAGGCATGAAGAGTTTTCCTTTGAGAATGGTTCGGAAGGGAGGGCGTGTTAGCGCCTGTGGCTCGGCGTTGGCCGTTACGCCGCAAGTTCCGCCTGCCCGGTCTTGGCGCCGGTGATGTAGGAGACGATATCGTTGCCGTCGGTGTCCTGCTTGCGCAAATTGGCGACGATGCGGCCGCGCCGGAAAACGACGATGCGGTCGACCAGGTCGAACACCTGGCGCATGTTGTGAGAGATCAGGATCAGCGGTTCGCCATTCTCCTTCAGCGTGCGGATGATGTTTTCGACCTGCATCGTCTCCTGCACGCCGAGTGCCGCCGTCGGCTCATCCATGATGATGAGCTTGGAAGCAAAGGTCGCGGTTCTGGCAATTGCTACGCACTGGCGCTGGCCGCCCGACATATGACGGATGGTGTTGGAAAGATTGGGGATCTTGACCGCTGTCCGGACCAAGGCTGCCTCGGTCGCCTTGCGCATGAACTTGCGATCGAGGATCGAGAAGGGCCCGAGATTGAAAAGCACCCGCTCGCGGCCGAGGAACAGGTTCGACGGCACGTCGAGGTCGTCGGCGAGCGCCAGGTTCTGGAACACCGTCTCGATGCCCGCCTCGCGGGCTTCGATGGGGCCGGCAAAATTCACTTCCTTGCCGTCGAACCACATCCTGCCGCTGGTGCGCTGCTCGACGCCGGTGATCTGGCGTACGAAGGTCGATTTGCCGGCGCCATTGTCGCCCATGATGGCGACATGCTCGCCCTTGCGCAGCTCGAAGTCGGCACCCTCCAGCGCATGGACGCCGCCATAATACTTGGTCAGGTTTTCGGTTTTCAGGACGATGTCCGACATGATCAAGCCCTCATTGCCCGCAGGCGTTGGCGCCACTGGTCGAGAACGACTGCGCCGACGATGATCACGCCTTTGACCATCTCCTGATAATAGGCGTCGAGGCGCAGAAAGGTGAAGCCGGAGATGATGACGCCGAAGATCAGCGAGCCGATCACTGTCCCGATAATCGAACCGCGGCCGCCCGACAGCGAGACGCCGCCGATAACCGCCATGGCGATCGCGTCGAGCTCGTACATTACACCCATGCCGGCCTGGGCGGTGAGATTCTTGGAGCTCAGCACCACGGCGGCGAGCGCGGCGAGGACGCCGGCAATGACGTAGACGAGGATCTTGTGGTTGGCGATGTTGATGCCGGACATGCGCGCGGCGTCCTCATTGGAGCCGATTGCATAGCAGTGCTTGCCATATTTGGTGTAACTCAGGATCAGCTGGAACAGCACTGCGAGCGATATGAAAATGATGACCGGCATCAGCCCCTTGCCGATGACGGCGAAACTCTCGGTCGGAAACGAGATCGGCTGCCCCTTTGACCACCATTTGGCGATGCCGCGCGCGGTGACCATCATGCCGAGCGTGGCGATGAACGGCGGGATGCGCGTGTAGGCGATCAAAGCGCCGTTGACCAGGCCGGCAAGCAGGCCGCAGCCGATCGCGACCAGCACGGGCACGATCACCGGCAGGTCGGTCCAGCCCTGGGCGATGAACATCGCCTTCGGGTTCGGGTTGCCATTGACGGTCGCCACCTGGGCGAAGCTCATGGCTATCATCGCCGTGGCGCCGACGATCGAACCTGAGGACAGGTCGATGCCGCCGGTAATGATCACCTGCGTCACGCCGATGGCAATGATGCCGACTATCGACACCTGCAGGATGATGATCTGCAGGCGCGCTTCGTTGAAGATCGCATCGATATTGTCGCGGGTGTTGAACAGGAAGCTGTCGCCCAGGAAAACCCGGCCGATCAGCTCGAAAGCGCCGACCAGGATGACGAGCGCCAGGAAGACGTTGAATTCGGCCGGCCATGCGCGCCGTTTCGCATCATAGCTGAGCCCGCCGACGCCGTGAGATGTCTGTGCCAATCGTGCTTCCTCCGTCAGCCACGGTCTCCACTCGGCGCTGTTCAGGCCGAGAGGGAAAAAGCGGAGCGGCGCTGTCTTACTTTGGCGCGCCGCTCCGTATCGGACAGGTCCGCCTCAGTTCTTCTTCAGGAACTTGTCGATATTTGCCGGCGTGACCAGCTGGAACGGGATGTAGACCTTGTGCTCGACCTTCTCGCCCTTCGCCAGCTTGAGCGCTGCGTCAAGCGCGCCGGCACCCTGGCCGGCCGCGTCCTGGAACACCGTCGCATCGAGGTCGCCCGCCTGCATCGCGGCAAGCGCATCCTGGGTAGCGTCGACCCCGCCGACGACAACCGACTTCATGTCGATGTTGGCGGCCTTCATCGCCTGGATGGCGCCGATGGCGCTTTCGTCATTATTGGCGATGACGCCGTCGAACGGCTTGCCGGTCGACAGCCAGTTGGTCATCAGGTTCTGCGCTTCTTCGCGCTTCCAGTTCGACGTCTGCTTGTCGATGATCTTGATGAAGCTGCACTCCGGCGTGGCGATCACGTCGTCAATGTCCTTGGTGCGCTGCACCGCTGCCTGATTCGACAGCTCGCCCATGATCACATAGACGTTGGCTTCAGTCTTGCCGGCCTCCTTGAACAGGCGGCAGACCTCCTTGGTCTCGAGCGTGCCGGAATCGGCTTCGTTCGAGGCGACGAAGGCCTGGTTTTCGGGCAGCGTGTCGACGTTGACCGGCTCGCGATTGACATAGACCAGTGGAATCTTGGCAGCGGCGGCTGCGTCCGACATCGCCTGAGTCGCCGAGGTGTCGACCGGGTTGACGATGATGGCGTCGACGCCTGAGGCGGCGAAGTTCTTGATCTGGTCGAGTTGCTTGGCGACGTCGTTCTGCGCATCCTCCACCTGCAGCTCGACGCCGTCCATGCCCTTGGCCTGTTCAATCATGCCGTTGCGCAGCACGGTGAGAAAATTGTCGTCGAACAACGCCATCGACACGCCGATCTTGGCAGCAAAGGCGGACGAACTCATCAGCGCCGTGAACGCGACGCCCAAAAGCAGTTTTTTCATTTTATTTCTCCTCCACATTGGTGTCCGGCTGCACCGATCTACCCGGAATCCCCGATCTCGCAGGGAATTCTCTCCCGATTGCCATTTTTAGTTCCGGAGGCATTTGCCTGAAACAGATCTTCCGGAACGAAAGAACCAAAATTCTCAGTTGGTGAAATATTTATTCCATTTCGCTTGGGCGTCAAGCGAGATTTCGCCATGAGGAATGGATTTTCGGCATTTCGAGCGCTTTTAGACGGACGCTAACGCAAGCCAGGCCTGAAAGCGTTCTGATAGATTACATCATGTCTGCCGCCGATGACCGCGACGTCAGATGTTTTCCGGCAGATAAATGTCGAAGGGCAGAAAGGTCTGGCCCGGCGCATTCGCAGCGCCGGTCTCGATGGCATGCGCCATCAGCCCGACAAGCTCGCGGCAAAGCGCCGCCAGTGGCGTCGAGATCACCATGGTCAGGAAATTATCTGCCAGCGCCGCGCGGGAGTCGGGCGTGATCTCGTTGCAGACGACCGCCGGCATCTCAGCCGGCTTTGCCTCCCTCAGCGCCGAGATCGCGCCTTCCATGCCGCCACCGGCGACATAGCAACCGGCGAGATCAGGGTGGCGGGCCAGAAGCTCGATCATTGCATCATGCGTGATCTGGTTCGCTTCCAGATTGACCAACGTCTCGAGGAGAGTGAATTCCGGCGCCTGCTCGCGAAAGAAGGAGCGAAAACCGATCTCGCGAAGCTCATGGCCATGGAAGCGATGGCTGCCGACGAAGAGGGCAACCTTGCCAGGTCTCTTCGCGGCCTTCGAGATCATCCAGGCAGCGGTGCGGCCGACCTTGCGATTGTCCAGGCCAACATAGCCCTCGCGAATACCGGACGCAAAGTCGGAAAGCAGGGAGAACACCGGTACGCCATTGGCTTTGAGAGCCTCGACGGCGACCGTCAGCGTCGGGTGATCAGGCCCGACCAGGGCGACGGCCCTGGATTTGGCGGCCAGCTTGCGCATCCGCTCGACGATCTCGTCCGGCGCCAGCGAAGCGGCGAAGTCGATGGTGGCCACGCCGCGAAAGCGCGGCGACTGCGATACCGCCAGTTCAAGCTCGCGGGCAAATTCACTGTAGAAGACGTCCTCCCGTCTCAACAGCAGGAACCCGAGCCGGTATTCGGGCAATTCATGGCGCATCCGCTGCTTGATCAATCCGGCTGCGTGATAGCCGATGCTGGTCGCGGCCTCATAGACGCGGCGCGCGGTTTCTTCGCGCACCGGCAAGCGGTTGTTCAGCACCCGGTCGACGGTGGCAACGCTGACCCCCGAAATGCGCGCCAGGTCGGTGATCGTCGGCCGTTTCGCCATCGCTGCCTCATTCCACTGTTTGGCCCTTTTACACCATTCTGATGGAAAATGATAGAAACTATCTTTGTGATATTGAGCCTATCAGGGCTCGGCGTTATTTTGAACGCTGACCGAATATGATCGAGGCCTCCGCCATGGTGGATATTGGACTCCGAACCGGGAATACGAGCTCCGCAGCGGCGTCCCGACGCGACTACAGCCTGATCGGCCGCGACGCGAAGCTTGCCGTCGAGAGCGGGCTGGCGGCGGCCGAGTGGTATCACACCGACGTGCCGCGCAAGGAGATGAAGGAGCTGATGCAGCGCTCCGACGGCCCGGCGATCCGCGATACCATCATCTGGCTCGGCACCATGATCCTCAGCGGCGCCGGCGCCGCCTGGTTCTGGGGCAGCTGGTGGTGCGTGCCGTTCTTCTTCGTCTATGGCGTCCTCTACGGTTCCTCCACCGATTCACGCTGGCACGAATGCGGCCACGGCACCGCCTTCAGGACGCAGTGGATGAACGATGTGGTCTATCAGATCGCCTGCTTCATGATCATGCGCAATCCCGTGACCTGGCGCTGGAGCCATACGCGCCACCATACCGATACCATCATGGTCGGCCGCGATCCGGAGATATCGGTGATGCGTCCGCCCGATCTGCTGCGCGTGGTGCTCAACTTCGTCGGCATTCTCGACGCCTGGCACGCGATGAGCGACATGCTGCGCAATGCAGCCGGTATCGTCAGTCCGGCCGAAAGAACCTTCATTCCCGACCAGGAGCAGCCGAAGGCAATTCGCATTGCCCGCATCTGGACGACAATCTATGCCGCGACCATTGCGCTGGCGCTCTATACCGGCTCGTTCCTGCCGCTGATGCTTGTCGGGCTGCCCAGGCTTTACGGCGCGTGGCACCATGTCATGGTCGGCCTGCTGCAGCATGGCGGCCTGGCTGAAAACGTCACCGATCACCGGCTCAACAGCCGCACCGTTTACATGAACCCGATAAGCCGCTTCATCTACTGGAACATGAACTACCATGTCGAGCATCACATGTTTCCCATGGTGCCCTATCACGCGCTGCCCAGGCTGCACGAACTGATCAAGCACGATCTGCCGGCGCCGACATCGTCCATCCTGGCGGGCTACCGCGAGATGATACCGGCTTTCCTGCGCCAGCTGCGCAATGAGGATTATTTCATCAAGCGCGAACTGCCGCCGACGGCGAGGCCCTATCGCGAGGACTTCCACAACGACAACGCTACCGCTGCGGTGGCTGCCGAATGACAAGCCCATGCCGAGGGTGCCAAGTATTGGGGGAGCCGTAGATGAGCGACTGGGTCGAGGCCTGTGACGCCGAGGACATCGACGAAGAGGACGTGATGCGCTTCGACCATGGCGGCCGCACCTTTGCCATCTATCGCAGCCCCGACGACGAGTATTTCGCCACCGACGGGCTTTGCACGCATGAGAAGGTGCATCTGGCCGACGGGCTGGTCATGGACGACATCATCGAGTGCCCGAAGCACAATGGCCGCTTCAACTACAAGACAGGGGCTGCCAGGGGCGCGCCGGTCTGCGTCGATCTAAGAACTTATCCGGTCAAAGTCGACGCCGGCAAAGTCCTTGTCCGGATTGGTTGATGATGACGAAGGGAATGGTCATCATTGGCGCCGGCGAATGCGGCGGGCGCGCCGCCCTTGCGCTGCGCGAGCTCGGCTATGATGGCCCGGTGACGCTGGTCGGCGACGAGCCGCATCTTCCCTATGAGCGGCCGCCGCTGTCGAAAGACGCGATGGTCGCCGACGCGCCCCTGCTCAAGGCGATCGCCAGTGAGGCGGTCCTGGCCGAAAGATCGATCAGGCATATCCATTCGGTCCAGGCGGTGGCGATCGTCCGAGAGGCGCATGTCGTGCGCCTCTCGGACGGTTCCGTCCTGGCCTACGACAAGCTCCTGCTGGCGACCGGTTCGGTGCCGCGCAAGCTGCCGATGCCGGGCCTTGGCGGGCGCTGCGTCTACCTCCGGACCTTCAACGACGCGCTGGCCATTCGCGCCCATCTCAGCGCCGGAAATCGCATCGCCATCATTGGCGGCGGCTTCATCGGGCTTGAGCTTGCCGCGGCGGCACGCAGACTGGGTGCGGCGGTCACAGTTATCGAGGCGCAGCCGCGCATCTTGATGCGCGGCGTGCCGGCCGAGATCGCTGAGGTCATCCATCAGGCGCATGAAGCCGAAGGCGTGAAAATCCTGTGCGGCGAGGGCATCGCCGCCATTGCCGATGATGGCGCCGAAGTGCGCATCGCGCTCGCCGGTGGACACGACATTGTCGCCGATCTTGCCGTGATCGGCATCGGCGCCGTGCCGGTGACCGGACTTGCCGCGGAGGCGGGGCTGACCGTCGACAATGGTATCGCCGTCGACGCCGAGCTTCGCACCAGCGACCGGGATATCTTTGCCGCCGGCGATTGCTGTTCGTTTCCGCTCGCCGTCTATGGCGGCCGGCGCGTGCGGCTGGAAGCCTGGCGCAATGCACAGGAGCAGGGCGCGCTTGCCGCCAGGAATATGCTTGGCGCCGGCGAGTCCCATGCGGCGGTGCCGTGGTTCTGGTCGGATCAGTACGGCCTGACCTTGCAGATCGCCGGCCTGTCGGACGAAGGCCGCAGCATCGTGCGCCGCGACCTCGGCGACGGCGCCTTCATCCTGTTCCACCTCGCCGAGGACGGCAGGCTGGTTGCGGCAAGCGGCATCGGCCCCGGCAACGCGGTCGCCCGCGACATAAGGCTGGCCGAGATGCTGATTGCGAAGCAGGCAAGGCCGGCGCCGGAAGCGCTAGGCTCGCAGACCATCAAGTTAAAGTCGCTGCTGGCGGCTTGATCCGCCGCGTGGATAATTGGCCGAGCGCGTTCGGCTAGAACAGCGCCTTCAGCTCCGGCAGCTTGTCGTTGACCAGCCAGCCATAGTAATTTTCCTCGGGCAGTTTTTCCGGCTCGCCCGCAGCGCGGCGCTTGTCGTTCTCGGCCTTCAGCGCATAGGCGCGCTGTTCGGGGTTGCCGACATTGTAGAGCGTCGACGTGATGCCGGGATTGCCTGAGATGTCGAAGCCGGCAATGCTTCTATAGGCGTCGATCGATTTCCGGATTGTTGCTGCGACATAAGGCAGTGTCAGGTCAGGATCCATGATGGTCTTGTAGACCGCGTTGGGATCGCCGACGTCGAGTTCCGGCAGGCCGGAAACCTTGTGCACGAGGTCGCTCATTTGCAGCGCCGTCAGCGGATTGAGCTGGCCAAGGCCAAAAGTCTGGCCGGCATAATAAGGCTGGAAGAAAGTGGCGCCTAAGCGGTCGTTGGGAAAGCTCTCGCCGTCGACGGTCTTGCCGCGGAACGACCGGTTCCACACCTGTTCGCGGCACTCCCACAGATCGTAGCTGTCGGACTTCCCTGCGCATTTCGCAAATTGCGGCCGCTGCACGAAATCGGAGATGTCCTCGCCATCATAGGCAAAGGAGAGCTTGCTCGACAGATACGAAATCGCCTTGACGTAGTAGGTCTGCAGCCGGTCGTAGGCATCGACATTGTAGGTGTGCTCGCCGACGATGGCGCCGACGATATGCATTGGGTCGATGCCATAGGCCGCGGCTGCCTGCTTGATCTTGCCGCGCAGCTCGGCATCGTTCTGGAGCAGCGCAAAGACTTTGCGGTATTTCGCCTGGAAGGTAGTGTTGGTCGCCTGGGTGCGCCGGCTCGAAGCGCCCGGTATGTCGGGCTGCTCGGTGTTGCGGTTGCCCGGCGGCACCATCGTTGCCGCTTGCGCGGCGAACATGGCTGCCGCCAGCGTCAGCCCCAAAATGACGAGGATCAGTTTTTTCATGCGCCGCCGCCCAAATAGTCGCCGGCAAACTAGGTAATGCTCCACCGGGAGTCGAGAGACGCCTGCACCCGACGGGACGAAAGCTTGCCGGATGCTTCCATTTGGCCACACATCGGGAATGCTGGGCCAAATTGGGGAGGCCGGGAGCAATTCCCCGACCCTCTGCGAGAATGAAGCGTCTCCTACAGGATGAAACGCGACAAGTCCGTGTTTCTGGAGAGGTCGCCGACATGCTTCTCGACATAGGCGGCATCGATGGTCACCGAGGTGCCGTTGCGGTCCGGCGCGTCATAGGAGATATCGTCCAGCACCCGTTCCATCACCGTCTGCAGCCGCCTGGCGCCAATATTCTCGACGCTGGCGTTGAGGTCCACGGCGATGCCGGCCAACGAATCGATGGCGTCGTCGGTGAAGACCAGATCGACGCCTTCGGTCTTCATCAGCGCAATATACTGCTTGATCAGGCTGGCTTCGGTCTCGGTGAGGATGCGGACGAAATCGCCCTTCTCCAGCGCCCGCAGCTCGACGCGGATCGGCAGGCGGCCCTGCAATTCCGGCAGCAGATCGGAGGGCTTGGCGACGTGGAACGCACCCGAGGCGATGAACAGGATGTGGTCGGTCTTCACCGGTCCGTATTTGGTCGCAACCGTGGTGCCTTCGACCAGCGGCAGCAGGTCGCGCTGCACACCTTCACGCGAAACACCGGCACCGATGCCGCCTTCGCGCGAGGCGATCTTGTCGATCTCGTCAAGGAAGACAATGCCGTCGTTCTCGGTCGATTCGAGTGCCCTGCGCACCACCTCGTCCTGGTCGAGCAGCTTGTCGGACTCGTCGCTGATCAACAGCCCGTAGGACTCCTTGACGGTCGTCTTGCGCATCTTGGTCTTCTGGCCGCCCATTGCCTTCGACAGCATGTCGTTGATGTTGAGCACGCCGATATTGGCGCCCGGCATGCCGGGGATCTCGAAGCCGGGCATGCCGCCATTGCCGGTATCGGCCACTTCGATCTCAATCTCCTTGTCGTCGAGCTCGCCGTCGCGCAGCTTCTTGCGGAAACTGTCACGGGTGGCCGGGCTCGCCGTCTTGCCGACAAGCGCTTCGAGCACCCGTTCCTCGGCGTTGATGTGGGCACGCGCCTTGACGTCCTCGCGCATCTTCTCGCGAACCAGCCCGATGGCGATCTCGACCAGGTCGCGGATGATCTGCTCGACATCGCGGCCGACATAACCGACCTCGGTGAACTTGGTGGCTTCGACCTTAACGAAAGGCGCACCGGCAAGGCGTGCCAGGCGGCGCGAAATCTCGGTCTTGCCGACGCCGGTCGGGCCGATCATCAGGATATTCTTCGGCATCACCTCTTCGCGCATCTGGCCCTCGAGCTGCTGGCGGCGCCAGCGGTTGCGCAAGGCAATCGCCACGGCACGCTTGGCGTCTTTCTGGCCGATGATGAAGCGGTCGAGTTCCGAAACGATTTCGCGAGGAGAGAAGGTGCTCATGTCACTAAATTCCACTTTGCCACTGCCGAATGGACTCGAACGGATGCAGCAGCATGATCACGTTGAGTGTCAGATTGTCCCGGATGAGATAGCCGACACCGAATTCGAAGATGAGGGCGAGGGTTACGACCACCCATATAGGAAGCCTTCGCGCCATGACAAACCCCAGCACCATGGCCAGCGTGTCCGACACCGAATTGATGATGCTGTCGCCATAATAGTCGAGCGAGATCGTGCCGGCGCGATAGCGATCGATGATGAAAGGGCTGTTCTCGAGCAGCTCCCAGCCGCCCTCTATAACCACCGCAAAGGCCAGCCTGAGCCCGATCGGCGAGCGCGGGAAAAGGAACCACGCCAGCGCATAGAACAGGAAACCGTGAATGATGTGCGAGAAGCTGTACCAGTCGGAAATATGCTGGGAATTCTCCGAGCTTTGCACGATGCCGTGCCACAGCTTGACATAGCCGCAGGTACAGATCGGCGTCCGCCCCATGCCGTAAAGAACCCCGGCCTGGAAGATGACCAGGCCGAGAACCAGCAGAAGCCCCATTCGCCAACTGTCGTAGTAGGCCGAGACGGTTTTGTCGCTGGATACGCTCATGCTGCTATTGCCCCTCTTCTGCGTCACCCTGTCCGGCATCACCCTCTGGGGCATCAATCGCCATCAGCACGGCATCGCCATATTCCGACTTCCTGCGATCGATAGCCGTGAAACCGGCCTTTTCATAGGCACGGATAGCCCGTGCATTGGCGGGGTCCGGGTCGATGATGACGCGCGGCGTACCTTCCTCGAAAAGCTGCTCGACGAACTGCCGGACGATCGCCGAGCCGTGGCCGACCCCGACAAGCTCCGGCACGCCGATCGACAGATCGATGCCGAGCGTGCCGAACGGCTGGTCGCTATAGGGATGGCCGTCCTCCAGATGCGGATCGTAGCCCTGCAAATAGCCGATGGGCTTTCCGTCGAGCTCGATAATCAGCGGCTCGACCGAAATGCTGTCGATATGCTCGCGGATCTCCGCAATCTCGGTCTCTGGGTCGTTCCACCATTTGGCGACATGCGGCTCGGCAAGCCAGCCGGCGATCATCGGCAGGTCCCTCTGGGTCACCGGCCGAAAACCATAGCGGAGGCTCCGCTCAGGCGGCATCGAGGGTTTCGACGACGAAGTTGTTGTTGGTGTAGACGCAAATGTCTGACGCGATCTGCATCGCCTTGCGGGCGATCTCCTCTGCGCCCTTGTCGCTGTCCACCAGCGCGCGTGCCGCTGCCAGCGCGTAATTGCCGCCCGAGCCGATGGCCATGACGCCAAATTCGGGCTCCAGCACGTCGCCGGTGCCGGTCAGCGCCAGCGACACCGACTTGTCGGCCACCAGCATCATCGCTTCCAGCCGCCGCAAATAGCGGTCGGTGCGCCAGTCCTTGGCAAGCTCGACGCAGGCGCGTGTCAGCTGGTCGGGATATTGTTCGAGCTTGGCTTCAAGCCGCTCGAGCAGAGTGAAGGCATCGGCGGTGGCGCCGGCGAAACCGGCAATGACGTTGCCGCCCTTGCCGATGCGGCGCACCTTCTTGGCGTTGCCTTTCATGATCGTCTGGCCGAGGCTGACCTGGCCGTCGCCGGCGATCACCACCTTGCCGCCCTTGCGCACGGTCAGGATGGTCGTGGCATGCATGGTCAGTTCATTCGACATTTTCTGCTCCGATAAGCACCGATCCCATCGAGGCGATCGGCGCGTTACGAGTGACTTGATCGGCCATATGTATGCATAGGCCGGACGATTGCAAACCGGCCATCCGCCGGGCCGGACTGTGCTCCGCAGCGGTAACTGGCAATCGCCGGATCATGCTGCTAGAAGGCTTTCGTTTTCAGGCATGTGAACGCCTGAATCGTGCAAAATCTGAGACAAGGATGAGGTCATGGCGCCCCGTTCCGCCGAGATAAGCCGCAAGACCAGGGAAACCGACATCGCCGTATCGGTTCAGGTCGACGGCTCGGGCAAATCCGACATTTCGACGGGCGTCGGCTTCTTCGACCATATGCTGGACCAGTTGTCGCGCCATTCGCTGATCGACATGACCGTGAAGGCCAAGGGCGACCTGCACATAGACGACCACCACACGGTCGAGGATACGGGCATTGCGCTCGGCCAGGCGCTGGCCAAGGCATTGGGCGAGCGGCGCGGCATCATGCGCTACGCCTCGATCGATCTCGCCATGGACGAGACACTGACGCGGGCGGCAATCGATGTCTCCGGCCGGCCTTTTCTGGTCTGGAATGTTTCATTCTCGTCGCCGAAGATCGGTACGTTCGACACCGAGCTGGTGCGCGAATTCTTCCACGCGCTGGCGCAGAATGCCGGCATCACGCTGCATGTCACCAATCATTACGGCGCCAACAACCACCACGTCGCCGAGACCTGCTTCAAGGCCGTGGCGCGTGTGTTGCGTTCGGCACTTGAGCGCGACCTGCGCCAGCCGGACGCGGTTCCCTCCACCAAGGGATCCCTGAAAGGGTAACGCCATGGCCATCTATGTCGTAATGGAGCCGCCAGGCCGCAGCGAAAGCGTGGACACTACCTTTATCCGTGACGGCTTTGCCTGGCTCGGCTTCCTAGTGCCGCCGCTGTGGCTGGCCTGGCACCGGCTGTGGGTCGAGGCGGCATTGGCGTTTGTCGCCATGGGCCTGCTCTCGATGCTGGGCGAAAGGCTGGACCTGGAAACAGCCGGCTCGCTTTTATCCCTGCTTGTCATGCTCTTTGTCGGACTGGAAGGGCAGGGCTTGCGGATCGCAGCCCTGCGCCGTCGCGGCTGGCATGAATGGGGCGTGGTCGAGGCCGACAGGCTCGACGACGCAGACGTCCGCTATGCATTGGAAGCCGATGCTCAGTCGGATGAACAACCGACGGTGCAACGCATCGTCCCAGACGCAGCACATGCCCGGTCGGCGCAGATGGGCCTGGCGCTGGGGCTGAACCATATTCCGGGAAAGCCCTGAGATGAGGGTGGCGATCATCGATTACGGGTCGGGCAATCTGCGCTCGGCCACCAAGGCCTTCGAGCGTGCTGCGCATGAAGCCGGCATTGCCGCCGCGATCGAACTCACCGCCGATGCCGAGCGGGTCAGGACCGCCGACCGCATCGTCCTGCCCGGCGTCGGTGCCTATGCCGATTGCGCCGCTGGACTGCGTGCGGTCGCCGGCATGTGGGAAGCGGTCGAGGAGGTGGCGATCGCCAAGGCTCGGCCGTTCCTCGGCATCTGCGTCGGCATGCAGCTGATGTCGGAGCGAGGCCTGGAAAAGACCGTCACAAAGGGCTTTGGCTGGGTCGCCGGCGACGTCAAGGAGATCACGCCGGCCGATCCGACACTGAAGATCCCGCAGATCGGCTGGAACACGATTGACCTGAAGCGCAAGCATCCGCTGTTTTCCGGCATTGCGACGGGTGGCAAGGGACTGCACGCCTATTTCGTCCACTCCTACCATCTCGATGCACGGAAGGAGGATGAGGTGCTGGCGGTTGCCGACTATGGCGGCCCGGTAACGGCCGCTGTCGCCCGCGACAACCTAGCCGGAACGCAATTCCACCCCGAGAAGAGCCAGGCGCTGGGCCTGGCGCTGATCACCAATTTCCTAGGCTGGAGGCCCTGAACCATGAGCAAGAAGGGCTATTGGATGGCAATGGTCGATGTCCACGATCCCGAGATCTACAAGCAGTACATCGAGGCCAATGCCGCGGCTTTCGCGAAATACGGCGCGAAGTTCCCGGTGCGCGCCGGGCGGTACACCAGCCCGGAAGGACCGGCAGGCAATCGCCACGTGCTGGTGGAATTCGAATCCTATGAAAAGGCGCTGGAATGCTACGGCTCGCCTGAATACCAGGAGGCCTTGAAGTACAGGCTCGCCGGCTCGACCGGCCACTTTGTCATCGTCGAAGGCGCCTGAAGGTGTTTCTGTTTCCGGCGATAGACCTCAAGGACGGCAAATGCGTGCGCCTCAGGCATGGCGACATGGCGACCGCCACCATCTACAATGACGATCCCGCCGCTCAGGCGCGCGCCTTCGCAGAGCAGGGCTTCGAATGGTTGCACGTCGTCGACCTCAACGGCGCCTTCAAGGGCCAGAGCGTCAACAGCGCCGCGGTCGGCGCCATCCTGAAGGCGACGAGCAATCCGGTGCAGCTCGGCGGCGGCATCCGCACCCTGGCGCAGATCGAGGACTGGCTCGACCGTGGGCTGGCCCGCGTCATTCTTGGCACCGTGGCGGTGCGCGATCCGGATCTGGTCAGGCAGGCCTGCAAGGCATTCCCGGGCAAGATCGCCGTCGGCATCGACGCCAAGGGCGGCAAGGTCGCGGTCGAAGGCTGGGCTGAAGCCTCGAGCCTCGGCGTCATTGAACTGGCGAGGAAATTCGAGGGTGCCGGCGTCGCCGCCATCATCTACACCGATATCGACCGCGACGGTGTGCTGACCGGCATCAACTGGGACGCCACCATCGATCTCGCCGACGCGGTGTCGATCCCGGTTATCGCCTCGGGCGGGCTCGCCTCGATCGCCGACATCGTGCGCATGACCCTGCCCGATGCCCGCAAGCTCGAAGGCGCGATCTCCGGACGCGCCCTCTACGACGGCCGCATCGACCCGGCCGAGGCATTGGCGATCCTGCGTGGCAAACCGATGGCAGGGGTGTGAAACGTGAAGGTCTCGATTATCGTTGCTCCCTACGACAGCGGGCACTATCACGAAGGGTGCGGCCAGGGGCCGGACGCCATCATCGGCGGTGGGCTGGTCGAAGCCCTGACCGTGGCTGGCCATGACGTCGCCGTCGAAGATATCGGCAAGGTCGGAGACGAGCAGGGGCGCGAAATTGCAACCGGCTTCGCCGTCTGCAACGCCGTCGCGACCAGGGTTAACCTCGCCCGCGATGGAGGACGCTTCCCCATTATCCTTGCTGGAAATTGCCTGGCCGCCGCCGGTGCGGTCGCCGGTGAAGTTGCGGATTCGATCATCTGGATCGACCAGCATGGCGATCTCAACACGCCGGAGACGTCCTCCTACGGCTTTCTCGACGGCATGGCGCTGGCGGCGACGCTCGGGCTCTGGCGGCATCCGATGGCGGCAGCAATTCCGGCGTTCCGGCCGATAGACCCGGCGCGCTGCATGCTGGTCGATGCCCGCGACCTCGATCCCGACGAAAAGCGACTGCTGGAAACTTTGCCGATCGTGCGCACCGAATGTGCCGGTGCACTCGATATGATCGGAAAGCTCACGGCGACAGGGACTGTGCGGGCGCATCTGCATCTCGACCTGGATGTCCTCGATCCGGATGTGTTGCAGGTGAACCGCTACGCGCACCCGGGCGGCCCGAGTCCGGAACAGCTACGGCAGCTTGCCTGCGGACTGGCCAGGTCAATCCCAATCGTCGGCGTGACGCTCTCGGCCTACGACCCGGCCTTTGATTCCCAGTCCGAAGTTCCGCCCGTCGTCGGCCAGCTGCTTGTCGACTTTCTTGCGGCGATCGAGAGGATCTGATGCTGAAAGCCCGCGTCATCCCCTGTCTCGACGTCAAGAACGGCCGTGTCGTCAAGGGCGTCAATTTCGTCGACCTGGTCGATGCCGGCGATCCCGTCGAAGCGGCAAAAGCCTATGACGCGGCCGGCGCCGACGAGCTCTGCTTTCTCGACATCACCGCCTCGTCGGAAAACCGCGAGACCATTTTCGATGTCATCGCCCGCACCGCCGAACAATGTTTCATGCCGCTGACCGTTGGCGGTGGCGTCCGTCAGGTCGCCGACATCAGGAAGCTGCTACTGGCCGGCGCCGACAAGGTGTCGATCAACACGGCGGCGGTGAAGACCCCAAATTTTGTCGCCGAGGCTGCCGACAAATTCGGCAACCAGTGCATCGTCGTCGCCATCGATGCCAAGAAAGTGTCCGCTGCGAGCGAGGCTGATCGCTGGGAGATATTCACCCATGGCGGCCGCGAGAAGACCGGCATCGACGCCGTCGAGTTCGCTCGGCGAGTGGTCGATCTCGGCGCCGGCGAGATCCTGCTAACATCGATGGACCGCGACGGCACCAAGGCCGGCTACGACATAGCCCTTACCCGCGCGGTCGCCGATGCCGTACGCGTGCCGGTCATCGCTTCCGGTGGCGTCGGCACGCTCGACCACCTTGTCGAAGGCATTCGCGACGGCCATGCCGGCGCGGTGCTGGCGGCGTCGATCTTCCATTTCGGCACCTACAGCATCGCCGAAGCCAAGCTGCACATGGCTCAGGCCGGACTGCCGATGCGGCTGGACTCGCTGGGTAATCGGTCCTAGAGCCTTTCCGGCTAAGAAGAGGCTGTAAACGCCGTCATGACCGAGTTCTCGCTCTCCGAACTGGAGAAGATTATTGGCGAACGCGCACGTTCCGGCGATCCGGATTCGTGGACGGCCAAGCTCTTTCAGCGCGGCATGAGCAAGGCAGCGCAGAAACTCGGCGAAGAGGCGGTCGAAACGGTGATCGCAGCCGTCAGCGCCGACCGGGACGCGCTTGTTTCGGAAAGCGCCGATCTCATCTATCATTGGCTTGTCGTTCTCGGCATAGCGGACATTCCGCTGAGCGATGTGCTCAACGAGCTTGAACGCCGCACCGGTCGTTCGGGCATCGCCGAAAAGGCGTCTCGGCTGGACCGGGGCTGATCGCTGCGGAGGAACTCGATGGACCAGCTCGCTCCTACCGAGAAGTATTCACCCTATCGTTTCTTCTCGGCCGAGCAATGGTCGCGGTTCCGCGCCGATACGCCGATGACGCTCACCGAGGACGAGGTCCGTCGTCTGCGGTCGCTGAACGATCCGGTCGATCTCCACGAGGTCGAGCGCATCTATCTTTCGATGTCACGGCTGTTGTCGGCTCATGTCGAAGCCAGTCAACTCCTGTTCAGGCAACGCCAGGCCTTCTTCAACGCGCTGGACGCGGCCAAGACACCGTTCATCATCGGCATTGCAGGTTCCGTGGCGGTCGGCAAATCGACCACGGCGCGCGTGCTAAAGGAGCTGCTGGCGCGCTGGCCGTCGAGTCCCAAGGTCGACCTGGTCACCACCGACGGTTTCCTGCTGCCGAACGAAATCCTGCGCCGCAACAATTTGATGGAGCGCAAGGGCTTTCCGGACAGCTACGACGTCGGCGCGCTGCTGCGCTTCCTGTCTGGCATCAAATCGGCGCAGCGCAACGTCCGCGCGCCGGTCTATTCGCACCTGACCTATGACGTCATTCCGGGCGAGTTCCAGACCATCGACCGGCCCGACATCCTGATCTTCGAAGGCATTAATGTCCTGCAGCCGGGCAAGCTGCCCAAGGACGGCAAGATCGTGCCTTTCCTGTCGGATTTCTTCGACTTCGCCATCTATATCGATGCCGAGGAGGCGCTGATCCATCACTGGTATATCGCCCGCTTCATGCGGCTGCGCGAAACCGCCTTCCGCGACCCGGCCTCCTTCTTCCACCGCTATTCGCAACTTTCCGAGGATGCGGCCCGCGCCATCGCCGAGGGCCTGTGGACCAACATCAACCTGAAGAATCTGCGCGAGAATATATTGCCGACCCGCGCCCGTGCCGATCTCATCCTGCGCAAGGGCGCCAACCATCTGGTCGAGGAAGTGGCGCTTAGGAAACTGTGAAATCCCGGGACATTCCTTAAAGTCATCTTAACCCAGTCTTTCTATTGTCGGGCCTGATCTGCGGGCTCGGCAAACAAATGAATGCGCCATTCCTAAACATCGATCAGCCGGCAGCTGACCGCATCGCACGTCCGGGCAGCGGCGGCGCAACGATTGCCCTGATCGTGCCTGTCCACAATGAGGAAGGCGCAATTGCTCCATTCCTGAAGGCGGTATGCGAAAGCACCGCGCCGCTGAAGGACAAAGGCGTTGCCCTCGAGTTCATCTTCGTCAACGACGGCAGCAGCGATACGACGCTCGAAAAGCTGATCGAAGCCCAACAAACCGATCCACGCATCCACGTAATCGACCTTTCACGCAATTTCGGCAAGGAAGCCGCGATGACCGCGGGGCTCGACAGCTGCGATGCCGATGCAGCGATTCCGATGGATGTCGATATGCAGGATCCGCCGCATGTCATTCCGCTGCTTGTGGAAAAGTGGCGCGAGGGTTTTGAGGTTGTTCTGGCCAAGCGAGCCAATCGGTCGAGCGACAGCTTTCTCAAGCAGCGCTCCGCCTCGATGTTCTACCGCGTTCACAACTGGATCGCGCAGCAGAAGATCCCGCACGATGTCGGCGACTTCCGTTTGATCGACCGCCAGGTCATCCAGGCGCTGCGGTCTTTGCCCGAACGCCGTCGTTTCATGAAGGGCCTGTTCGCCTGGGTCGGGTTCCGCACCGCAAGCGTCGAATATGTCCGCGATCAGCGCATCGCCGGCCAGTCGAAATTCTCCGGCTGGAAGCTGTGGAACTTCGCGCTCGAAGGCATCACCAGCTTCTCCACCGCTCCGCTTGAAATCTGGACCTATGTCGGCGCGACGATTTCCGCGCTGTCGTTCCTCTACGGCCTGCTGATCGTCGCCAAGACAATGATCTTTGGCGTTGATGTGCCCGGCTACGCCTCCCTGCTGGTCAGTGTTCTTTTCCTTGGCGGCATCCAGTTACTCGGCATCGGCATCATCGGACAATACCTCGGCAGGGTCTACGCCGAGATCAAGCAGCGTCCGATCTACATCGTGCGCCGCAAATATGAGGGAATGAGCTGATGGAGATCGACGCCTACCGACAGATGGCCGCCACCGAAGACGAGCATTGGTGGTTCTGCGGGCGTCGCGCCATCGCCGAGGCGGTCATTCGCAGCATCGGCCTGCCTGAAAACGCGCGCATCGTCGAGATCGGCGCCGGCACCGGCGGCAACATCCGGATGCTGGAGCAGTTCGGCGCAGTGACGGCAGTCGAGATGAGCGATCTCGCGCGCAGGATTGCCTGGGAAAAGACCGGCCGCGACTTCCTCGCCGGACATCTGCCGGACAACATTCCTGTCGCGCCGCAAAGCTGCGACCTCGTCTGCCTGTTCGACGTGCTGGAGCATGTCGCCGAAGACGAGGCGTCGCTTGCCGCGATCCGCCAAGTGCTGAAACCGGGCGGCAGCGTCGTCCTCACTGTGCCCGCACACCAATGGTTGTGGAGCACGCATGATGTGGGGCTGCATCATATGCGGCGCTATTCACGCAATCTGCTGCGTGAACGAATCGAAAGGGCTGGTTTCGCGATCGACCGGCTGAGCTACACAAATGCCGCGCTCTTCCCGGTAGCGGCGCTGGCACGACTGGTGGACAGGTTGCGCAAGTCGGCCTTGCCAGCCGGCCATGCCACGCCGCCAAAACCACTGAATGCGGCGATGAAGGCAGTCTTTTCGGCGGAAGGCCGCATCATACCAAATGCAAGCTTGCCCTTCGGGGTTTCGCTGCTGGCGGTATTCCGCGAGGACAGCGCCGTCGAAACCGCTCGCCTCGACGAGAAATTGGCAGCTTGACCGCGTCATGGGCACCGGCTCGTATCGTCGACTATCGCGCTTTGCGCTGATTGGCATCGCGTCGACGCTGATCTACGCCGTTTGCGCTTTTCTGCTGTCGCGTGGACAGGCAACGGCGGCCCTGCCGGCGGCGCTCACATCGTTTGCGGCCTACGCCGTCGCCGCGCTGTTCTCCTACACCGGGCATAAATATTTCACGTTCACCTCGGGCGGCAGCCACGCTATGGAATTGCCCCGCTTCCTCCTGCTCACCGCTTCCGGCCTCGCCGTCGCGATCGCCCTGCCGGGGCTTTTGACCCAGATGCTCGGCGTCCCTGCCGCAATCCCGATCCTGCTCACCTGCATTGCCGTGCCGGTCATCAACTATGTCGTCCTCGGGCGGTGGGTGTTTCGTGGTCTCTAGCGCGCGATCCCTCAGTGAACTGCTGCCCGGCGCCAACCGCTTCTCGCCCTTTGTGGGCGTAGCGGGTGCTCCGTTGCTGCTGGCCAGTCTGGTCGTCACATACGCCGTCTGGCTATCGACCGTTGCAATTCCGACCAATGTTGACGTGTCGTGGCTTCTGGTCGTCTGCGACCGCCTGCTTGGCGGAGAGCGGCTCAACACCGACATCGTGGAGACCAACCCCCCTTTCTCGATCTGGCTCTACATGCCGTTCATGCTCCTGGAAAAGCTCACTGGCATGCGTGCGGAATTCTGGCTGACGCTTGGCGTCGTTTGCCTGAGCCTGGCCAGTCTTTCCGTTTCCGTCCACATTCTCGCGCGCGATGAACCGGTCTGTCGGCAGCCCCATGCGCTGTGGGCGGCAGCGGCGGCCCTGTTTTTGATCCTGTGTTTCATGCCGGATCAATTCGGCCAACGCGAGCACTTCGCATTGGTTGCCATTCTGCCTTGGGTGGCGTTGCAATGCACACGTCAGCGGAACCTGGATTTCAGCGCGGGCTCGCGCCTGGAGCACATGGTCGCGGGCTTCGGCGCGGCGGTCGTGGTCATGGTCAAGCCGCCCTATTTTGTGCTGGCCTTCATGTTGCCGTCGCTCTGTCTTGCGCTTGAAAGGCGGTCGCTGAGACCGCTCTTCGTCGCAGAGAACCTGGTGGGCGCTGCGATCGTGGCCGCCTATATCGCGTCCATCGCGCTCTTCGACCGCGCTTACGTCAGCGACGTCCTGCCCTTGGTCAGGGAGGTCTATCTTCCGTTGAGGGCCTCTGCCGCCGATATGCTGGCAAACTGGCCGAAAGTGGTGCTGCTTCTGGCCGCCGCCACCGTGCTTGCGGCCGGCGGCCTGAGAAAGACGAACTGGGACGTCAGGATTCCGCTCCTGACCGCCCTGGGGTTCATTCCGGCCTTCATCGTCATGGGCAAGGGTTGGCCCAATCACGCGCTGCCGATGGTCGTTGTTGCGACACTTGCATTTGGCATCCAGCTTGTGCGGTTCGGCACATTCGGCAGTGCAGGCTTCGTTCGCAAGGCCGCCCTGATCTTCGGCTGCGTGCTGGTGCTGCAAATAGCGGTCAGGGCACAGTACGCGGCGCTGACGACGGATAACGGCCCGATCGCCCGGTCTGTCGCCGCGATCCGCGCAACGGTCGAAACCCCGACCATCATGTCGATTGCCGACCAGATGCAGGTTGCCCATCCCCTCGCCAGGCTGGTCGGCGGCAGGTTCACATCACGCCATCCGAGCGCCTGGGCGGTCTCCAACGCGGACACGCTCGCCCGCGTCACCGGCGATCTCGAACGGAGACCGGAACTTGAAAGCATCCGCGATCGGGTGATCGGCGAAAACGCCGCCGAGATATCAGCGAAGAAGCCCGATATCGTGCTGTCAGGCTCGCCCGCGTGGACTGCCCTGATGCTGCAGGACAAGCGGATCCAGGTCGCCTTGGCCGACTATCGTCTGCTGCACGCCGAGCCGGAAATCACTGTCTATCTGCGTTACACGGCGCCTGCGCCGCTCCAAACCGATTGAGCAGGAGCCCCCGGAAACCCATGACACGGCTGGATCCAATCGCTCCGCTGGACGACATATGGCTCGATCTCGAGAGCCTCGGTGCAACAGCATGAGCGTCTCGAACGACATTGGCGGCTTGAGCCGCTGGCGCGACCGGGATATTGCGGCGTCGCTGCTTCCTAGCCGCAATGTCCTGGCCATTGCCGCAGTCACCGTCTTCTCGATCTTCTGGCAGCGACGTTGGGGGACTGTTCCCGACACTAGCTGGCTGATCACGGTCTGCGAGCGTATGCTGTCCGGTGAGCGGCTTTACTCGCAAATCTACGAGACCAATCCCCCATTCAGCGTCTGGCTCTATCTGCCGCCAGTGGCTGCGGCCAGATTGCTGGGCACCGCCCCGGAAATCCTGGTTGAGGCCTGGACATACCTTGCCGTGCTTATCGGGCTTTCGCTCTCGGGCGTGATCGTCAAGCGTGCGGGTTTCACCGAAACTGCATCATTGTTTGCACTGGGGCCAGCGTTTTGCGCAATGTTGGTGGTCTTCCCCGGAAATGCCTTCAGCGAGCGGGAGCATATCGGCATGGCACTTTTCATGCCGCTGCTTGCGCTTCATGCCTGGCGCGCGCGCAGAGATGCAGCTGCCCAACCAGACCCCGGGCTCGCCGTACTCGCCGGCCTGTCGGGCAGCATTCTGCTGCTGGTCAAGCCCTACTATGCGATCATGGTGTTGGCGCCGGCGCTGGTCGTTGCAGTGCGCCGGCGCAGTCTGAAATCGATCTTCGCCCTGGAACACTGGGTCATTGGCGGAATCTGCGTTGTCTATCTCAGCACGGTCACGCTGATCCATCCGGAATTCGTGCGCGACATCTATCCCCTCTTGGCGGATGTTTATGCAAAGATCGGCATCTTTTGGCCGATTGTGATCGGCTACGGTTTCTCGTGGTGTTTCCTTGTCTTCCTGATCTGGTGGCTGTGGCCGGCCAGGCGGTTTCCAGAGCTGGCGGCGGTAGCGTTGGCTGCATCGATCGCCGGCATGTTTCCCCTGTTCTACCAAGCCAAAGGCTGGTCTTATCATGCCTATCCCGCGATCTTTTGCGCTGTGGCAGCCATTTTCTGCCTGCTGGCACTGCCCAGGATCGTGCAGCAGCCGTCGAAGCTGTTGACGTTCGTGACGGCTCCTTCGCGAGCTTGGGCATTGGCGGCGGTGGCAATCGCTTTCTTGCCCTATTGGAGCACCCAGAAACCAGGGCCGGCACTGGTTGCCGCAATTCGCGCCGCCACCGATCGGCCGACCGTAGCGTTGGTCAGTTCGGATATTTCCTCGGGACATCCGTTGAACCGTATGATCGATGGGCAGTTCGTTTCGACCCACGTCAGCGATTGGCTTGGAGCGTTCGCACTTTCCCTGTCCCGGCAGGCAGCTCTCTCGGGTGACACCGCCGAAGCCACGCGTTACCGAGCCATCATGGCGCGCTACGTCGAAAGCAAACGCGAAGAGTTCGCGCGTCTGCGCCCGGATATCGTCGTCTTCAAGAAAAACAACACAATGTGGACAAGCCAACTGATGGGGCGTTTTGGCTTTGACGCCATCCTGGCGCACTACCGCATTCTTATCGAGGACGAGACCGAGCGCATCTATCTGCGCGACGATTATGTCCGCCCGGGCCACCGGCCACCCGAACAGCCTATTTCGGCATCGTCACCCGTCGCAGCGTCAGATTGATGCGGCCGCCACTCCTGAGCAATGCCGAGGTCGACGGGTAGATACGGTCGACGCCGTGAAAGCAGAGCCGCCCTTCGCCGCCAAGCACGACGACGTCGCCGCTCCTCAGCCTGAACGATTTGGTGGCGCCGTCGCGCGTCGTCTGGCCGACCCGGAACAGGCAATCGTCGCCGAGCGACACCGAGACGACAGGCGCGGAGAAATCGCTCTCGTCGCGGTCCTGGTGAAGACCCATCTTGGCATCCTGCGAATAGAAATTGACCAGGCAGGCTTCCGGCGGGTGCGCATAGGCAGATACATCCCGCCACAGTTCGAGCAGCATCTCCGGGATCGGCGGCCAAGGCCTTCCGGTCACCGGGTGGGTCGGCTGGTAGCGATAGCCGTGCTCCTTGTCGGTGACCCAGCCCAGCGGACCGCAATTGGTCATGCGCACGCTCATCTCCTTGCCGGTACGCGGCATCGCCGGCACGAACAGCGGCGCCTTCTGCACGACCTGCCGGATATCTTCCACCAGCACTTCCTGCATGGCGCGCGACAGGTAGCCGGGCATATGGCGGACGCCTTTGGGCAGTACGAGCATCGCGTCGCTTAATCCGTTGGTCTGGAGAAATCAGAATGCCACCGTCAAATGAAAACGGCGACCCGAAAGCCGCCTCCGACGGTGGCTGCGCGCTTTAACCGGCGATCTGAGATCCGAAGCCGCTTTGGCTGTCACTCATCCCCGACCCGGCCGCGCAGTTTCTTGATCGAGCCGCGCCCGGCCTTGCTCTTGAGCCGTCTTTCGACCGCGCCTTTGGACGGCCTTGTCTTCTTGCGCGGCGGTGGTGGTGGTTCGGCGGCCTTGGCGACCAGTGCCGTCAGCCGCGCCCGGGCGTCCGCCCGGTTCTGCTCCTGGGTGCGGAAGCGTCCGGCTTCGATGACGATGACGCCGTCCTTGGTGGCGCGCTGGCCGGCAAGCTTGATGGTCCGTTCGCGCACCCGCTCCGACAGGCCGGCCGCATTGGCGGCATCGAAGCGCAATTGCACTGCCGTCGCCACCTTGTTGACGTTCTGGCCGCCCGGGCCGGACGAACGGATGAAGTCCTCGTGCAGGTCGCCCGGATTAATCACCGCATCGTCGGTAATGATGATCTTGTCGTCGGCGTTCATGCCGCACTCATGGCGCGGCAGGCGAAAAAAGAAAAGGCCCGATCGAAGCCGGGCCTTGAAGCATCACCAGGGGCGACGGCTATTCAGCCGCTATCTGCATGCGTGGTGCGGCGCCGAGCACGGTGGCGTCGACATGGGCTTCGAACTTTTCGAAATTGTCGACGAACATGCCGACCAGCCTTGCCGCCTGCCGGTCGTAGGCGGGCTTGTCGATCCAGGTCGATCTAGGGTCGAGAATGGCGCGGTCGACGCCGGCAACCGTCACCGGTACGTCGAAACCGAAATTGGCGTCGGTGCGGAAGTCGGCCGCTTTCAGCGAGCCGTCGAGCGCCGCCGCAAGCAGCGCCCGCGTTGCTTTGATCGGCATTCGCTTGCCGGTGCCGTAGGCGCCGCCGGTCCAGCCGGTGTTGACCAGCCAGCAATCGACGCCGTGGCGGGCGATGAGCTCGCGCAGCAGATTGCCGTATTCCGACGGATGCCGCGGCATGAACGGTGCGCCGAAGCATGTCGAAAATGTCGCTTCGGGTTCCGTAACGCCCTTCTCGGTCCCCGCCACCTTGGCGGTATAGCCGGAGAGGAAATGGTACATGGCCTGCGCCGGGGTCAGCCGCGCGATCGGCGGCATCACACCGAATGCGTCGGCGGTCAGCATGATGATGTTCTTCGGGTGGCTGGCGCGCCCCGTCTTGCTGGCGTTGGGGATGAAGTGGAGCGGGTAGGCGCAGCGTGTGTTTTCGGTCAGCCCGCCGTCGTCGAAATCCGGCACGCGGCCTGCGTCGAGCGCCACATTCTCCAGCACCGTGCCGAAGCGCTGGGTGGTGGCGAAGATCTCCGGCTCGGCTTCGGCCGAAAGCTTGATCGTCTTGGCATAGCAGCCGCCCTCGAAATTGAAGATGCCGTGCGGTCCCCAGCCATGCTCGTCGTCGCCGACCAGCGTGCGCGACGGGTCGGCCGACAACGTCGTCTTGCCGGTCCCGGAAAGGCCGAAGAAAACGGCCGCGTCGCCGACGGGCCCTTCATTGGCCGAGCAGTGCATCGGCATCACACCTTTTGCCGGCAGCAGATAGTTGAGCACGGTGAACACCGACTTCTTCATCTCGCCGGCATACGAGGTACCGCCGATCAACACGATCATGTGCGAAAGATCGACGGCAATCACCGTTTCGCCGCGCGTGCCGTGGCGGGTGGGATCGGCGCGGAACGACGGCAGGTCGATGATCGTCAAATCGGGCATGAAATGCTCGAGTTCGGCGGCGGCCGGTCGGATGAGCAGATTGCGGATGAACAAGGAGTGCCAGGCAAGCTCCGTGATCACCCTGGTCGGCAGCTTCAGCTCCTCGTCGGCGCCGCCGACCAGGTCCTGCACATAAAGGTCCTTTCCAGCCGCGTGGGCGCGAAAATCGGCAAGCAGCGTATCGAACTGGATCGGCGAAATCGCTTTGTTGTTGTCCCACCATACATGCGGCGCGGTGCTTTCGTCGCGCACCACGAATTTGTCCCTGGGCGAGCGGCCGGTGTGCTGCCCGGTCTCGGCGGCAAGCGCGCCATGCGCGGTGAGTCGGGCCTCGCCACGGCGGATTGCCTCCTCGTAGAGCGCGGCCGCGCCGAAATTATAGCGCACCACGCCCGTGGTTCTTAGGCCGATCCGATCGATTGCACATGCAGGATTGCGTTTGCCGGCTTCCGACATGGGTGTCCCTTCTTCGATTTACCGCGTCTTTACCGGCGAATTCCGGAACTCCCATTGCAGGAGCTAAAAACGTCAAAACCAGAAAAGGCGAATGATATCAAATCATTAATCGATTTAAATATTTTGAAAGTTGTTTAAATCGTTTATATGTGCAAAAACACTGATGGTTGCCCAAAGGATTGGCGATGTTCATTCGTCCAATCCATATCGAGGTACAATTGTGGCCGTCGACATGCCGTGCGTGACAGCGGATACAGCCTATGCCACATTTTGTACCTAATTTGTCCTGCAAAAGCCCCTTCTCGACGAAAGAAGGGACAGCTCATGAGGGAGCCGCTTGAAATGGCAACAATCGCGCTTGTCGACGACGATCGCAACATTCTGACTTCGGTTTCGATCGCCCTCGAATCCGAGGGTTATCGGGTCGAAACCTACACGGATGGGGCATCGGCGCTGGAGGGACTGGCGGCGCGCCCGCCGAACCTCGCCATCCTCGACATCAAGATGCCGCGCATGGACGGCATGGAGTTGCTGCGCCGGATGCGTCAGAAATCCGACCTGCCGGTGATCTTCCTGACCTCCAAGGACGACGAGATCGATGAACTGTTCGGCCTCAAGATGGGCGCCGACGACTTCATCCGCAAACCCTTCTCGCAGCGTCTTCTTGTCGAACGCGTCCGCGCCGTGCTGCGCCGCGCCAGCACCCGCGAGGCGGCTGCCAAGGCGCCCAACCAGCAGGCTCGGTCGCTTGAGCGCGGCCAGCTTGTCATGGACCAGGAGCGCCACACCTGCACCTGGAAGGGCGAGCCGGTGACGCTGACCGTCACCGAGTTCCTCATCCTGCATTCGCTGGCCCAGCGTCCGGGCGTTGTAAAAAGCCGTGATGCGCTGATGGATTCGGCTTATGATGAGCAGGTTTATGTCGATGACCGCACCATCGACAGTCACATCAAGCGGCTACGCAAAAAGTTCAAGGCCGTCGATGATGACTTCGAAATGATCGAAACCCTTTACGGAGTCGGATATCGGTTCCGCGAAGCTTGAGTCGAGCGGGAGCTGCTATTCGATGGCAGTGCAAGTAGAGCGAGTGAGACGGTCGGGCGCCGCCAGGCGCCCGCCGCGGATTCTGCCCGCCTTCGTGTCGAAAATTACGGTGCCGATGCGCCGGTTTCTCGGCCATCACATCTTTTCCAGCCTGACGCGGCGTATCCTCTTTCTCAACCTTGCCGGCCTTGCCGTCCTGGTCACCGGCATTCTCTATCTCAATACCTTTCGCGACGGGCTGATCGACGCCCGTGTCGAGAGCCTGATGACTCAAGGCGAGATCATCGCCGGCGCGATCGCCGCCTCGGCGACGGTCGAGACCGATTCGATCAGCATCGATCCGGAGAAGCTGCTCGAGTTGCAGGCCGGCGAAAGCCTCGGCCCGGGCTCCGATCAGCTCGATAACCTCGATTTCCCGATCAATCCGGAGCGCGTGGCGCCGGTGCTCAGGCGGTTGATCTCGCCGACGCGGACCCGCGCCCGCATTTACGACCGCGACGCCAACCTGCTGCTCGATTCCCGCCATCTCTATTCGCGCGGCCAGATCCTTCGCTACGACCTGCCGCCGGTCGAAGAGGAACAGCCGGACCTTCTGGAGCGCATCCAGAAATTCGTCTTCGATTTCTTCCGCAACAAGCAGCTGCCCGTCTATCGCGAGCAGCCGGGTGGCAACGGCGCCGCGTTTCCGGAAGTGGTCAAGGCGCTTACCGGCAGCCCGTCGACGATCGTGCGGATCTCGGAGCAAGGCGAGCAGATCGTTTCTGTGGCGGTGCCGATCCAGCGCTTCCGTGCCGTTCTCGGCGTGCTGATGCTGTCGACCGAAGGCGGCGACATCGACAAGATCGTCGCGGCCGAGCGGAAGGCCATCCTGCGCGTGTTCGGCATTGCCGCCCTGGTTACCGCCATCCTGTCGATGCTGCTGGCCTCCACCATCGCCAATCCGCTGCGCCGGCTTTCCGCGGCAGCCGTCAGGGTTCGCCGCGGTGTCAAGAACCGCGAGGAAATCCCCGACTTCTCCGATCGGCAGGACGAGATCGGCAATCTGTCGATCGCCGTGCGCGACATGACCAATGCGCTGTACGCCCGCATCGAGGCGATCGAAAGTTTTGCCGCGGATGTCTCGCACGAGTTGAAGAACCCGCTTACCTCGCTGCGCAGCGCGGTGGAGACATTGCCGCTGGCCAGGAACGACAATTCGCGCAGCCGGCTGATGGATATCATTCAGCACGATGTGAGGCGGCTTGACCGTCTCATCACCGATATTTCCGATGCCTCCCGTCTCGATGCCGAGCTGGCGCGGGAAGATGCGGGAACCGTCGACCTCAAGAAGTTCATCACCGATCTGGTCGCCGTCTCGCGCGAGGCCACGCGCAACAAGAAGGCGGTCGAGATCGAATTCAAGGTCGCCAAACTGCCACAGGGCGTGAAAGGCTACTTCGTCGTCGGTCATGATCTGAGGATCGGCCAGGTGATCACCAACCTGATCGAGAATGCCCGCTCGTTCGTTCCCGAGGAACGTGGCCACATCACCATATCGCTGGCGCGCGCCGGCAAGTTCAACATCGTCACCATCGACGACAATGGACCCGGTATCCGGGCCGATAACATCGATCGCATTTTCGAGCGGTTCTATACCGATCGGCCGGCCGGCGAGGCGTTCGGTCAGAACTCGGGCCTTGGCCTGTCGATATCCAGGCAGATCGTTGAAGCCCATGGCGGCACGCTGAGCGCCGAGAACATCCCGGGCACCAAGCCTGGCGAGATCAAGGGCGCGCGCTTCGTGGTGACGCTGCCGGCGGAAGGCTGACGGATGAATTCCAATCACGCCTGGTCCTATTGTGCAGCCTGAAAATATTCACGGCACCGCGATCCTGATAGGTGATCGCGGCATTCTCATCACCGGACCGTCCGGCTTGGGCAAGACGACGCTGGCGCTCGCCTTGATCGATCATTGCAGCCAGCGTGGGCTGTTTTCCCGGCTGATCGGCGATGACCAGCTCTATGCTGCAGATTGCGACGGGCGGCTGGTCTGCCGCGCACCAGCCAGCATAGCCGGCCTCGTCGAGGTGCCGGGATTCGGCCCCAAACCGATACAGTTCGAGCCAAGCTGTGTGATCGACCTCATTATCCGGCTGGTGCCAGCCGGCAAAATGGCCCGCTTCCAGGAAGACTGCAGCGAACTCGTTGTCGGCGTACCAGTGCCGCGCATCGATCTTGCCGAGCGCAATGTAGCGGCGGCCTTGCCGGCATTGATGTCGCGCCTGTCGATTGCGCCTTTCCTGTGATCCGATTTCGATTTTTTGCTGCAATGCGTCAAATTGGCTTGGGCCGGCGCAATTTTGGGCTTGTCAACGGGCCTTGCGTCGACAAGATAGCGCTCCCGCCACCTGGAACGGTCGGCGAGCATAAAATGCGCCTGTGAAGCGGCGATGACGGGAGCCACCAAAGAATGATCGGACTCGTGCTTGTAACGCACGGTCAACTGGCCGCCGAGTTCCGCAATGCCGTGGAACATGTCGTTGGGCCACAAGACAATTTCGAGACCGTGGCGATCGGTGCCGACGACGATATGGAACAGCGCCGCCGCGACATTATCGAGGCAGTCGGCCGCGTCGATACGGGATCAGGCGTCATCGTTTTGACCGACATGTTCGGCGGCACGCCCTCTAACCTCGCCATTTCCGTGATGGAATCCGGGCGTATCGAGGTCATTGCCGGCATGAACCTGCCGATGCTGATCAAGCTGTCCAGCGTTCGCAAGGGCGACAACATGACGGCCGCGCTGGATGAGGCGCAGGCTGCCGGCCGTAAATACATCAATGTCGCCAGTCAACTCCTGAGCAGCAAATGAGCGCGCTGTTGCCGGAAAAGGACAAGATCGTTCGCGACTTTCCGATCGTCAACCAGCGCGGCCTGCACGCACGCGCCTCGGCCAAGTTCGTTCAAATCGCCAGCGGCTTCAACGCCACGGTCCAGGTCGAGAAGGACGGCGTCAAGGTCGGCGGCACCTCGATCATGGGCCTGATGATGCTGGCGGCGAGCCCCGGTTATTCGATCCGCGTCACCGCCACCGGCCCGGAGGCCGAAGAGGTCATCGATGCGCTGGAGCAACTGGTTGCTTCCCGTTTTGGCGAGGAATGCTGACGTGCTGATCGCTTCTGAAGACATGCACGGATAAAGATTTCTTTATATCCCATTGTCGTCCGACTCCCGATCTGCTAGTCAGGCCGGCACCTCGCGCCCTCCGACACGCTTTCGGGGCGGGCGCGTCCCGCAATCAATTCGCATCGGAGCACTGCCATGACGGGTAGCAAGGACTATGTGGTCGCAGACATCGCGCTTGCCGGCTGGGGCCGCAAGGAGATCGAGATCGCCGAAACCGAAATGCCGGGCCTGATGGCCTGCCGCGAAGAATTCGGCGACAAGAAGCCGCTCAAGGGCGCGCGCATCACCGGCTCGCTGCACATGACCATCCAGACGGCGGTGCTGATCGAAACGCTTAAGGCGCTCGGCGCCGATATCCGCTGGGCTTCCTGCAACATCTTCTCGACCCAGGACCACGCCGCCGCGGCCATTGCCGAGGCCGGAATTCCGGTGTTTGCCGTCAAGGGCGAGACGCTGGAGGACTATTGGGTCTACACCGACAAGATCTTCCAGTGGGCCGATGGCGGCACCTCCAACATGATCCTCGACGACGGTGGCGATGCCACCATGTACATCCTGATCGGCGCCCGCGCGGAGGCCGGCGAGGATGTGCTGTCCAATCCGGGCAGCGAAGAGGAAGAGATCCTGTTTGCCCAGATCAAAAAGCGCATGCAGGCATCGCCCGGCTTCTTCACCAAGCAGAAGGAAGCGATCCGCGGCGTCACTGAAGAGACGACGACCGGCGTCAACCGGCTCTATCAGCTGCAGAAAAAAGGCTTGCTGCCGTTCCCGGCGATCAACGTCAATGATTCCGTCACCAAGTCGAAATTCGACAACAAATATGGCTGCAAGGAATCGCTTGTCGACGGCATTCGCCGCGGCACCGACACGATGATGGCCGGCAAGGTCGCGGTTGTCTGCGGCTATGGCGACGTCGGCAAAGGCTCGTCGGCTTCGCTCAAGGGCGCCGGCGCCCGCGTCAAGGTCACCGAGGTCGATCCGATCTGCGCGCTGCAGGCGGCGATGGACGGTTTCGAGGTGGTCACGCTCGAGGACGCGGCGCCGACGGCCGACATCGTCATCACCACCACCGGCAACAAGGACGTCGTTACCCTCGACCACATGCGCCTGATGAAGGACATGGTGATCGTCGGCAACATCGGTCACTTCGACAACGAGATCCAGGTGGCCTCGCTGCGCAATCTGAAGTGGACCAACATCAAGCCTCAGGTGGACATGATCACCTTCCCGGACGGCAAGCGGATGATCCTTTTGTCGGAGGGCCGTCTGCTCAACCTCGGCAACGCCACCGGCCATCCGAGCTTCGTCATGTCGGCGTCCTTCACCAACCAGGTGTTGGCCCAGATCGAGTTGTACACCAAGCCCGGTCAGTACGAGAACCAGGTCTATGTCCTGCCGAAGCATCTCGACGAAAAGGTCGCGCGCCTGCATCTCGACAAGCTCGGTGCCCGCCTGACCGAACTGTCCGGCGAACAGGCCGCCTATATCGGCGTCACTCCGCAGGGACCGTTCAAGCCGGAACACTACCGCTATTAACCACGGCGAAACTTGCCACTAGATATTGAAGCCGGGCAATTGACTTTTCGCCCGGCTTTATTTTTGCGCTGATTGATTCTTCACGCCGATTCGCGCAAGCGCTATGGTGCTGATTCGCGGTCCGGGGACGAGGCCCGGGCGCACGCATCAGGGCGGTCTTGCATTCAGGCGGCGAAGAGGACCAAGACATGCCGGGGGATAACCCGCCTTGCGCGGGACAGGCCGTTTCCGGCGGCCATAACGATTCGATCACGGGCTCCGCTGCCAGAGGCGGCAGCCTTCTATGGCGCGCCGGCAGCCGTGTCGGTGTGCTGCTTGCTTCTTCCGCGCTGGTTGGTCCGCTGCTTGGCTTTACTGCACATGCCCAAACCCGCGTGGCGCAAAAGGCCGGGCTGTCGGTCAGCACGGTCGAGGTCATGCAACTCGCCATGTTCGTCGGCGTCATGGGGGCGGCATTGCTGTCGGCCATCTTTCTGATCCGCGAACGGGCGCGCACCGCGGCGGAAAATGCCGAGCTCAGGACCCGCATCGCCGACGTCAATGCCGCGCTGCAGCGCTCGGAGGCGCTGCTCCATTCTCGCGATCAGCGCGTGGTGGTATGGGCGGCCGAGAACAAGAAGCCCGAACTTGTCGGGACATTGCCGATCGAGAGCGGCGCGCCGGAGGACCGGGCGGCCTTCCTGGCTTTCGGCCGCTGGCTGATGCCGCGTTCGGCGGCCGCACTCGAACATGCCGTAGCGGCACTGCGGGACAAGGCAAAGCCGTTCGATCTGGTCATCGAATCGCAGGCCGGCCAGCCGCTCGAGGTTCACGGCCGCAAGAGTGCGGCGCATGTGCTGGTTCGCTTCGTCTCGCTTTCGGAGACACAGCGAAGCCAGGCCAGGCTGAAGATCGAGAACCAACGCTTAGCCGCCGACCATGAGACGCTGATCGGTCTTCTGGATGCGCTCAAGATGCCGTCATGGCTGCGTACTGTCGACGGGCGGCTGAAATGGGTCAACCGCGCCTATGCCGAAGCGGTCGAGGCCGAGAATGCCGAAGCGGCGGTCCGCGATGGCAAGGAATTCCTCGGCGGCCAGGCGCGCGACACGATCGCTGCGCAGCACAAGTCGCGCGCGGTCTTTGAACAGACGCTCTCCACGGTCATCGAAGGCGACCGCCGTATGTTTGCCGTGACCGATTTTGCCGGGGCGGATGGTTCGGCTGGTCTTGCCTGCGACATCAGCGCTATCGAGGCCATTCGCGCCGAATATGAGCGGACCATGCAGAGCCACGCCGACACGCTCGATCAGCTCAACACCGCCGTGGCGATTTTCGACACCGACGAGAAATTGCGGTTTTTCAATCAGGCGTTCCAGAAGCTATGGGGCCTCGACAGCGGCTTCCTGCACAGCGCGCCGGACAACGCCTTGCTGCTTGACCGCCTGCGCAGCGAAGGCAGGATCGCCGAGCAGCCCGAATGGCGGCGCTGGAAAGAGAGCCTGCTCGGCGCTTACCGCGCGGTTGAATCGCAGGAGCATTGGTGGCATCTGCCGGACGGCAAGACCATTCGCGTCGTCGCCAATCCGCAGCCCAAGGGCGGCGTCACCTGGGTGTTCGAGAACCTGACCGAGAAGATGGACCTTGAAAGCCGCTACCAGACCGCCGTCCGGGTCCAGGGCGAGACGCTCGACAACCTCGCCGAAGGCGTCGCTGTGTTCGGCCCCGACGGCAAGCTGAGATTGTCGAACCCGGCGTTCGCGGCATTGTGGGGGCTGGATGCCGATGCCTCAAAACCCAACGTCCATGTCTCGACGATCCGCAACCTTTGCGACCGCCGTGCCGTCGACAGTCCGTGGGGCGGGTTCGTTGCCGCCATCACCGGCTTCGACGACGAGCGCCGCGACCGCCACGGCCAAACCGAATTGAACAACGGCACCGTTTTGCGCTACGCCGTCATCCCTTTGCCCAACGGCCAGGTGATGATGACCTTCGTCGACGTTACCGACAGCGTCAATGTCGAGCGGGCGCTGAAGGACAAGAATGAGGCGTTGCAAAAGTCCGACCAGATCAAGAACGAATTCGTGCAGCACGTCTCCTATGAGCTGCGCTCGCCACTCACCAACATCATCGGCTTTACCGAGCTTCTTTCACTGCCGTCGACTGGTCCGCTGAACCAGAAGCAACGCGAATATATCGGGCATGTCGGCTCGTCTTCCTCGGTCCTGCTCACCATCGTCAACGACATCCTCGACCTGGCGACGGTGGATGCCGGCATCATGGAACTCGACATTTCCGAAGTTCACATCGATCGAACCATTACGGCTGCCGCCGAACTGGTCGCCGACCGGCTGGAGGAACATGCGATCAAGCTTAGGATCGACGCGGCGGCCGCGCCGAAAACCTTCCACGGCGACGAGATCCGCGTCCGCCAGATCCTCTACAATCTGCTCAGCAATGCCGCCAATTACGCGCCGGAGGCGAGCACCATAACGCTCGCCTGCCGCCAACTTGCCGACGGCGTGGAATTTTCCGTTCACGATGACGGCCCCGGCATGCCGCCGGACCTGCTTGACTCAGTGTTCCGGCGCTTCGAGCCGCGCACCAATGGCGGCCGCCGCCGTGGCGCCGGGCTCGGCCTGTCGATCGTCAAGAGCTTTGTCGAACTGCATGGCGGCAGCGTCCGCATCGAGACCGGCAGGGATAAGGGCACCACGGTTGTTTGCGCCTTTCCCGACACGCCGTCCGGCATCCGCGCGGCGGCCGAGTAGCGCGTTCGATGGCGGTATTGGTGCTGGAGCGTTTTCTCGCCGACGAGGCTGCGACGGCAAGGTTCGGCGAGGATCTCGCCATGTCGCTGCGCATTGGCGACGTGCTCGCCCTCAAGGGCGATCTCGGCGCCGGCAAATCGACCTTGGCACGGGCGCTGATCAAGGCACTGGCCGACGATGCCGGACTCGACGTGCCGAGCCCGACCTTCACGCTGGTCCAGAGCTACGACACGCGTGTGCCGGTTCATCATTTCGATCTCTACCGCTTGGGCACGGCATCCGAGCTGGACGAGCTGGGCTTCGACGAGGCGCTGACGCAAGGCGCCGCGCTGGTCGAATGGCCGGAGCGGGCAGAGGCATATCTGCCGAAAACCTCGGTGCTGGTCGAACTTCTCCAGCAGGGCGACGGCCGACTGGCGAGACTATCGGGAGAGGGCGCCGCCTTCGAGCGCGCGGCGCGATCGCTGGCAATGCGCGATTTTCTCGGGCAGGCCGGTTGGGGCGAAGCGCAGCGACGACATTTCATCGGTGATGCCTCGGCTCGCTCCTACGAGATCGTCACGCTCGCCAGATTTCCGCCGCGGGTGCTGATGAACTCGCCAAGGCTGGTGCTCGGACCGCCAGTCCGCGACGGCAAACCCTATGCCGAGATCGCTCACACCGCGCAATCCGTTTCGGCGTTCGTCGCCATCGACCGGGCCTTGCGGGCCGGCGGCGTCAGCGTCCCGGAAATCTATGCCCAGGATCTCGACCAGGGTTTTCTCCTGCTGGAGCATCTCGGTTCCCAAGGGTTTCTCGACAAGCGCGGCCAGCCGGTGGCCGAGCGCTACGCTGCGGCGGCCGAACTGCTTGCCATGATGCACGGCAAAACATGGCCGGCCCGCATGCAGGCCGGCCCCGGCGTCTTCCATGAGGTGCCGCCTTTCGACCGCGACGCCATGATGATCGAGGCCGAATTGTTGGTCGACTGGTATGTCCCGGCGATATCAGGCGCTCCGCCTAGAGAGGCGCTGCGCGCCGGTTACCGCAGCGAATGGAGTGCGGTGCTCGATCGGCTGGAGGGGCGCGAATACACGCTGATGCTGCGCGATTTCCATTCACCCAACCTGATCTGGCGCGCTGACCGTTCCGGTCACGATCGCCTCGGCGTCGTCGATGTCCAGGACGCGCTGATCGGGCCGTCCGCCTACGACGTCGCCTCGCTCGCCATGGACGCGCGCGTCACTATCTCACCCGAAATCGAAAAGCACACGCTCGCCGCCTACATCGCCGCGCGACGCGCTGCCGGTGCCTTCGATGAGAACGAATTCCGCGAAACCTATGCAATCATGGCCGCACAGCGCAATTCCAAGATCCTCGGCATCTTCGTGCGGCTCGAAAAACGCGACGGCAAGCCTTATTATCTGAAGCATCTGCCGCGCATCCGCGACTATCTTCGCCGGGCACTGGCGCATCCGGCGCTGGCCGGGCTGCAGGATTTCTACATCGCCCACGGCTTGCTGGAGGAACGCTCGATTTGACGGCTAAGGATTTGGGCCCGAAGGCGTCGGATGAGCAGCCGATGCCGACGACCGCCATGGTGCTCGCCGCCGGGCTCGGCAAGCGCATGCGGCCGATCACCGACACCATGCCGAAGCCGCTGGTCAAGGTCGCCGGCAAGACATTGCTCGACTGGGGGCTGGACTGCCTAGCCGAAGCCGGCGTCGCCAAGGCCGTCGTCAACGTCCATTACCTCCCGCAACAGATCGTGGACCATGTAGCCCGCCGCAGTGCGCCGAGAATCGTCATCTCGGATGAGAGTAGGGGCTTGCTTGACTCCGCCGGTGGTATCGTCAAGGCATTGCCCAGTTTAGGGGTGCCCTTCTACGTGCTCAACGCCGACACCTTCTGGATCGACAGCGGCGTCTCCAATCTCAGGCGTCTTGCGCTTGCATGGGAGGGCGCGACAATGGACATTCTGCTGATGCTTGCGGATCTCCAGTCGGCAACCGGACATAGCGGCGGCACCGATTTCCTGGTGGCGCCGGACGGCGCCTTGCGGCGTGCGAACAACGATCCCGCCGGTCTGATCTATGCCGGCGCCGCAATCGCCCATCCGCGCCTTTTCAAGGACGCTCCGACCGGGCCGCACTCGCTCAATGCCTATTTCGATGCGGCCATCGCTACTGGGCGCCTGTTCGGCATGAAAATGCAGGGTCACTGGATTACTGTCGGCACGCCCGACGCCATTCCGCTTGCGGAAGCGGCCGTCGCCGCCGCGCTTGCCGGCACGCCCAATGCTGTTGCTGAGGCACCCGGCGCTTTTACCGAGGCGAAATGAGCGGCTCCCGCCGCGTTTTCTCGATCCCGCCCGGAGCGCCGTTCCTGCCGACGCTGGCCGAGGCGCTGCTTGCGGGGCGCTTGGTTCCCGGCTTCGCCTATGACGGCGATCCGCTGGCGCTGGCCGATCTCACCATCTATGTGCCGACGCGCCGTGCGGCGCGGGCGCTTCGCGGCGTCTTCGTCGATGCTCTCTCGCGCTCGGGAAGCCGCTCGGCGATCCTGCCGGTCATCCGCCCGCTTGGTGAGTTCGATGAAGATGAAGCCGCCTTCGAGGCAGGAGCTTCGGTCGCCATCGACCTTGCGCCGCCGATCGCCGCGGTCGAGCGTCTTCTGCTGCTTGCGCCGCTGGTGCGGGCGTGGAAACGCCGCCTGCCGGCACATGTCGCGGCATTGTTCGACGAGGAGATCGTCATACCGGCCTCCGCCGCCGACGCCATCTGGCTGGCGCGCGACCTTGCACGCCTGATGGATGAGATCGACACCGAAGGCACGGATTGGGCAAGGCTCGCCGACCTTGTAACCGGCAATCTTGCAGGCTGGTGGCAGGTGACACTCGACTTCCTGACCATCGTGACGGAGAACTGGCCGAACCTGCTCGAGGAACGCCATCGTTCCAATCAGGCCGCGCATCGTAATGCCCTGATAAGGCTGGAGGCGGCGCGGCTGAAGCGTAATCCGCCAGCCGGACCGGTGATCGCCGCCGGTTCCACCGGCTCCATTCCCGCCACGGCCGAGCTGCTTGCCGTGATCGCCGGTCTGCCCAATGGCGCCGTTGTGCTGCCCGGGCTCGACCGGGCGTTGGACGAGCCGTCCTTTGCCGCGATCACCACACCGGGCGCGCGCCCAGCCGTGCTTGGCCACCCGCAATACGGCCTGGCAAAGTTGATCGGCAAGATCGGCGTGCCGCGCGCCGATGTCGAGGAGATTGCTGTTGCGCCGCGACCGCTTGCGCTGCGCGCCGCACTTGTCGGCGAAGCGCTGCGCCCGGCGGAGACCACCGAGCTCTGGGCCGAGACGCGCGCCCGCTTTAGGGCCGGCGATATTGCCGAGGCCTTCGCCGATGTGACGCTTCTCGAAGCCGCCAGCGAACGCGACGAAGCCGTGGCGATCGCCGTCGCGCTCAAACAGGCCGTCGAACGGCCCGGCCAGCGCGCCGCACTCGTCACCGGCGACCGCGCTCTGGCGCGGCGGGTCTCAGTCGAGCTGCTGCGCTTCGGCGTTGCCGCCGACGATTCCGGCGGCACGCCGCTGATCAACACACCAGCCGCCAGCCTGCTCAGGCTGGCGCTGCAGGCAGCCTTCCGCCCGGGCGACCCCGTCGCCCTGCTGTCGCTGCTCAAGCATCCCCTGCTTGGCCTCGGCCTGGAGCGGGCAAGCGTGCGCTATGCGGCCGAAATCGTCGAACTCGTGGGGCTGCGCGGCGGCACAGGGCGTCCGGACGTGGCGTCGCTGCCGCAGCTCTTCGACACCCGGCTCCTCGAATTCGACGGCGGCGGCAATCGCCGTCCACCCTTCTGGTGGCCGCGGCTTTCGGTCAGGCGCATCGAACAGGCGCGCGACCTGCTGATCCGGCTAACGGCCGCGCTGGCGCCGCTGGTTGCTTTTCGCGGCGACGAGAATGCCGATCTTGCCACCCTTGTGCGCGCCAGCGTCGTTGCGCTCGAAAGTCTCGGCCGCGCCGCTGATGGCAGCCTGAGCGAACTCTATGCGGGCGATGCCGGCGAAAAGCTCGCCGAGCTCTTGCGCGGGCTGGTCGCGGCCTCGGTGTCGTTCTCCTTCGCCGCTGACGAATGGCCTGACGTGATGGAGGCGCTGATCGCGCCCGAGACGGTCAAGCCGGCGCAGGGCAGCGACAGGAACATCGCCATCTGGGGTGTGCTGGAAGCGCGGCTTCAGGATGTCGACACGCTGGTCGTCGGCGGGCTCAACGAAGGCGTGTGGCCGCGCAAGCCGGAGAGCGACCGCTTCATGTCGCGGCTGATGAAGACCGGCATCGATCTTGAACCGCCCGAGCGGCGCATCGGCCTTGCCGCCCATGATTTCCAGATGGCCATGGGCGCCAAAAAAGTGGTGCTGGCTCGCTCCGGCCGCTCCGGCGACGCACCGTCGGTACCTTCGCGCTGGCTGCAGCGCATCCTTACATTCGTCGGCGAGGACCACGCTGCTGCACTTCGCCGGCGCGGCGACGAACTGCTTGCCTGGGCGCGTGCGCTCGATGCCGGCGAAAAGCAGGACTTTGCGACGAGGCCGCAGCCGAAACCGCCGCTCGCCGCGCGGCCGCACCACTTCTCGGTCACCGAGATCGAAACGCTACGCCGCGATCCCTATGCGGTCTATGCCAGAAGGATACTCGGCCTGATGCCGCTCGATCCGGTCATTCGCGATCCGGGCGCCGCCGAGCGTGGCACGCTGTTTCACGCCATTCTGCACCTCTTCTCGGCGAGGGTGGCCGACCCGCGCGCGCCGGAGGCGCTGGACGGGCTCATCGCCGCAGGCCGCTCCTGCTTTGCCGAGGCGGCCCTGCCGGCCGATGTCGAGGCGGTGTGGTGGCCGCGTTTTGAAAAGCTTGCCGCCGGCATCATCGAATGGGAGCGCGGCCGGGCCGCCGCCGTGGCACGGCGGCACGCCGAGGAACGCGCCGAAAAGACCGGTGTCGGCCGATCCGGCGTGACCCTGTCCGGCTACGCTGATCGAATCGATCTGCTGGCTGGCGGCATGGCCGACATCCTCGACTACAAGACCGGCTCCTCGCCATCCAAAGCGCAGGCGCACACGCTGCTCGCGCCGCAACTGGCGCTGGAGGGCGCGCTGCTGCGTCGCGGCGCCTTCAAGGAGCTTGGCGCCTGTGAGCCGTCGCAACTGGCTTTCTTGCGGCTGAGGCCGAATGGCGAGGTGTTCGAAGAATCGATCCTCGAATACAACCGCAAGCCGCGAACCGCCGCCGATCTCGCCGAAGAGGCCTGGGCGAGGTTGGAAAAGCTGCTGATCCACTATGCCGACCCGACGACCGGGTATTTGTCGCGGGCGTTGCCGTTCCGCGAGGGTGAGACCGACGGCGATTACGACCATCTCGCCCGCGTGCTCGAATGGTCGGCCGGCGGCGATGCCGACGACGAGGGAGGGGAGGCATGAAAAAGGCCTATCCCATTCCAAGCGACACTGTCGCCAGTCAGGCAAGCGCCTCCGATCCGCGCAATTCCGCATGGGTGTCGGCCAATGCCGGATCCGGCAAGACCCATGTACTCGCCCAGCGCGTTATCCGGCTGTTGCTGCGCGGCACCGATCCGTCCAAGATCCTGTGCCTGACCTATACGCGTGCCGCCGCCGCCAACATGTCGAACCGGGTGTTTTCGACCCTGTCGCAATGGACGGCCCTGGGCGATGCCGAGCTCTCGACACGGATAGAGGCGCTGGACGGCCGCCAGCCCGACCGCGAAACCATGCGCCGGGCGCGGCGGTTGTTTGCCGAGGCTCTGGAAACACCGGGCGGGCTGAAGATCCAGACCATCCACGCCTTCTGCGAATCGGTGCTGCATCAGTTCCCGCTGGAAGCCAATATCCCTGCGCATTTCGAAATGCTCGATCCGCAAATGGAGGCATCGCTGTTTGCCGCCGCCCGCCGCGACATGATTTCGGGCGGCGTTGCAGGCGATGCGGCATTGTCCGACGCCTTCGCCACCGTGCTGGAGCGCGGCGGCGAGCATGGGCTCGACGCACTGCTGGCCGAGATCGTGCGCAAGCGCGATGGTTTGCGTGCGTTCATCACCGCGGCCGGCGGCGATGGTTTTCAGGCGCTGTTCGACGAGTTCCATTTCCGCGCCGGCCAGACGGCCGAAGGTATAGCCGCCTCGGTCTGGCCGCTGCCCGGCTTCCTGCCGGATTATCTCGTCACCTTTTCACGGGCGGCCGAGGCCGCCGATGCGCGCATCGTGCTGAACAATCTGCTGCCATACGCCCGCCTTGCCTTTGCCGAGGAGGATCCGGTACGTCGCCTGAATTTGCTCTCCAAGGCTTTCCTGAGGGCCGACGGCGAGCCTTACGATCCGGCAAAGACATTTAAAAGGGCATTGCTTGACCGGCTGCCCGATCTTGCCGAACGTTATCTGGCGGCGGTCGACGCCATTCTCGAAATCTCCGACCGGCTGGCCTTGTTCAGGATGCTGGAAGGCACGCGTGCGGCGCTGACCATCGCCGACTGGCTGATCGCCCGTTACGAGCAATTGAAGCGCGCCCGCGGCTTCCTCGACTTTAACGACCTGATCACCCGCACGGTCAACCTTTTGGCACGGCCCGATGCCGGCCCTTGGGTGCAGTACAAGCTCGACCAGGGCATCGACCACATCCTGCTCGACGAGGCGCAGGACACCAGTCCCGACCAGTGGGAGGTGGTCAAGCGGCTGGCAGAGGAGTTCTTTGCCGGGCTCGGCGCACGCGACGCGGTCCACCGCACCATCTTTGCTGTCGGCGACGAAAAGCAGTCGATCTATTCCTTCCAGGGAGCCGCCCCGGATTCCTTTGCCGACAGCCGGCTTTTGTTTGCCGGCAAAGTTAGATCCGCCGCCGCCGCCTTCGCCGATCTCAAGCTGACCTGGTCGTTCCGCTCGACCGAAGATGTTCTTGCCGCCGTCGACCGGGTCTTTGCCGACCCGAACGTGCGGCGCGGCATCAGCCACGATCCTGATCCGCTCGACCACAAGGCGATCCGCACCGATGCGCCGGGTCATGTCGAGGTCTGGCCGTCGATCGGCGCCGACGTCGTCGACGAACCAGACGATTGGACGCAAGCGGTCGACCATGCCCACGCGCCGGCAGTCCGCGTCGCTGAAAACGTCGCCGCAACGATTGCCGGCTGGATCGGCAACGGTGAGGTCATCGAAGGCCGCGGCAAGAAACTCCGCCCCGGCGACGTGCTGGTGCTGGTGCGCAAGCGCGATCGCTTCGTCCATGCGCTGACGCGGGCGCTGAAGCGCCGCGACATTCCGGTGGCCGGCGCCGACCGGCTCAGCCTGCCCGGCCACGTCGCGGTGAAAGACCTGATCGCACTTGGCCATTTTCTCATCCAGCCCGAGGACGATCTGTCGCTGGCCGCCGTGCTGCGCAGCCCGATCTTCGATGTTTCGGAAGAGCAGCTTTTCGCGCTTGCTGCCGAGAGGCCGTCGGGCGTCTCGCTGATCGCCTCGCTGCGCCGGCATGCCGGCGAAAGCGAGGCGTTGGCCGCCGTCGTCAGCCGGCTCGACAAATGGTCGAACGAGGCCGCATTCAAGCCGGTGTTCGAATTCTATGCCGCAGCTCTCGCCCGCGACGGCCTGCGCAAGAAGATGATCGCGCGGCTCGGTCCGGAGGCCGGCGATATCCTCGACGAATTCCTGAATTTCTGCCTGGCCGAGGAGCGAACCGGCCTGCCAGGGCTGGAATCCTTCCTGTCGACGCTGGAAAACGCCGGCCCCGAGATCAAGCGCGAAATGGACCAGACCCGCGACGAGGTTCGCGTCATGACCGTGCATGCCGCCAAAGGCCTGGAAGCGCCGGTGGTATTCCTTGTCGATGGCGGCTCCGCGCCGTTCAGCGACCAGCATCTGCCGAGATTGATGCCGTTCGAAGGCTCGGGCGACTGCTGGGAGGGCAAGGGCTATCTCTGGCGTTCGGCCAGCGATGTCGCCAATGGGTTTTCACGCGCCGCATCGGCCCGCGCCCGCGAGCTCGCCGACGACGAATACCGCCGGCTGCTCTATGTCGGCATGACCCGCGCCGAGGATCGGCTGATCGTCTGCGGCTACCATGGCAAGCGGGCGCCGAATACCGGCACCTGGCATTCGATCGTCAGCCGCGCACTGGTCGGTGCCGCGGAGAGCGAAGAACGCCGGCATCCCGCCACTGGCGAGACCGTGCATCGTTTCCAGGTGACGAAACTGCCGCCCATGCCACTGGCGGCAGTGAATGAGGCACGACAGGCGGAACGCTTTGCACCACTGCCTGAAACCCTGTTCCGGCCTCTGCCGCCCTTCGAGGAATTGCCGCGGCCGCTCTCGCCGTCCGGCGCCTCGGTGCTGATCGACGAGGCGCGGCAAGCGGTGGCCGACACGCGTTCGCCGGTACTGGATGCCGACGCCGAGCCCGGCTTTGCCGTCATGCGCGGTCTGGCGCTGCACAAATTGCTGCAGATGCTGCCCGGCATCGCCGAGGGAAAACGCCGGGATGCCGCCGAACGCTATCTGGCAAGAGCCGGCGCGGAATGGCTCGACGACGAGCACGACAAGGCCTTGGCTGGCGTTTTCAGAATTCTTGCCGACAGCCGCTTCGCGCCGCTGTTTGCGCCAAACTCGCGCGCCGAAGTCGCCATCATGGGCAGCCTGGAGGTAAGGGGCAAACTGCGCTCGATTTCCGGCAAGATCGACCGGCTGGCAGTAACGCCGGACAAGGTTTCGATCGTCGACTACAAGACCAATCGGCCAGCGCCAGCTACGCTCGCCGAAGTGCCGCAAGCCTATGTTCTGCAGCTCGCACTTTATCGCGCGCTGCTTCAGCCGCTCTATCCGGGACGCGAGGTCTCGGCGGCGCTGCTGTTCACCGAGGCGCCGCGGCTGATCGAGCTGCCGGCGGCGGCCTTGGACGATGCGCTTGCTAGACTCACGGGAGCGTGACACAACACTTGCTTGAAGACGGACGCGACCACCACCACATTTGGTGCGACGAACAAATCGAAAGGATCTCAGCATGGCCACCGTCAAGGTCGACAAGAGCAATTTCCAGGCCGACGTGCTCAACGCCAAGGAGCCGGTCGTGGTCGATTTCTGGGCGGAATGGTGCGGCCCGTGCAAGATGATCGCCCCGGCGCTCGAGGACATCGCCATCGAACTCGGCAGTAAGATAAAGATCGCCAAGCTCAACATCGACGAGAATCCTGAGCTGGCCGCGCAGTTCGGCGTACGCTCGATCCCGACGCTGATGATCTTCAAGGGCGGCGAAGTCGCCGACATGAAGGTCGGTGCTGCGCCGAAAACGGCATTGTCGCACTGGATCAACGGCAGCCTCGCCTGATCCGATCAAAATTTTGCAGAAAAGCCCGGCCTCGCGCCGGGCCTTCTTTTGCTGGCGTCATTGGTGGGCCGCTCTGGCACTCGCGGCTTGCCGCCCGGTATTCTTCTCTTCTGAATTCAAAGGAGAAGCGATATGACCGGATCCGCCAAGGCCACCGTCTTCATCGAAAATGAGCGCGTCATCGTCACCGAATACCGCTTCGCCCCGGGAGACAACACCGGCTGGCACCGCCATGGCCACGACTATGTGATCGTGCCGTTGACCGACGGCAAGGTGAAGCTCCTGACCAAGGATGGAGAATCCTTTGCCGAAATGAAGAAGGGCTCGCCGTATTTCCGCAACGAGGGCGTCGAACATGACGTCATCAGCGCAAACGATGGCGAATTCGCCTTCATCGAGGTCGAGCTGAAGTAGTCCACCAACGCATCGGCTGCGCCGCCACAATTGTCCGGCGAGACGCGATCACCAATCCGCGATACGATCGCCGCCGACGAATTGTGCGCTTTTCTCAGTATATTCAAACAGTTCGATCTTCACGCCGTTGGGGTCGCGGATCCAAGCCTGGTAGGTGTCATCGCACGCGCGTTTCTTTGAAGTGACATCAACGCCCTTTGACCTCAGTTGGGCGATCGCGGCATCGATGTTTTCCACTTCGAGGCAGAAGTGGTTGATCTGGTTCCAGTCGCTATAGCTCGCGCCGTCTTTCTGGAACACCTCGACATGGCTGCGGCTGCCGCAATTGAGGTAGAAGCCGAAAATCTTCCCGTCGCGCAGGAAATTGAACTGGGTGTCCATGCCGAGGACGTCCCGATAGAAGCTTCGCGTCATCTCCAGGTCATTCGCGAAAATGCAAACGTGAGCGAGCTGCTTTACCTTGATCATGATTGGCTCCTGGCGGTGGTCTGATAAGTGTGGCGTCACCGTGGCCCGGCTGAAGCACGCCTCAAGCCGGCGGCGTGCCGTTTTCGGCCAATACCGCGCCGGCCAGGTAAAGTGACCCGCCAATCAGGATGCGCGGCGGCGGTCCGTCCCATGTGTCGCGCAGCAGCATCAGTGCGTTTGCAACGGAACTAACCGGTTCGGCCGACAAGCCTGCCTCGATGGCGCGGGTCGCCAGTTCGTCGTTCGGCACGCCGGCGTCGCTCAGGCTCACCGGCACGGTGTAGACGTGCCGCACCAGCCCTTTGAAGGCGCGGAAATAGCCGCTTTGGTCCTTGGTGTTGATCATGCCCGAGATCAGGAACAGCGGCCGCGGGTTCTTTTCCTCCTGCTCGGCCAGGGCCTCAGCGACGACCACGCCGGCGCCGGGATTATGGCCGCCGTCGAGCCAGATGTCGGCGCCCTTCGGCGCCAGTTCGCTCAGCCGTCCTTGCGGCAGCTTTTGCATGCGGCCCGGCCAGGCAACATTCGCCATCGCCTTCTCGGCAGCGCGGTGGCTGATCTCGAAGCCCGCCGCCTTGACCGCCGCGATCGCCGCCGCCGCATTGGCGAATTGATGGCGCCCCGGCAGGCGCGGCGGCGGCAGGTCCATCAATCCGTCTTCGTCCTGATAGACCATGCGGCCGTTTTCCTCATAGGCAAGGAAATCCTGGCCATAGACGAAGGCGGGGCAGTCGAGCCGCTCGGCGGTTTCGATGAGCACCTGCTGGGCCGTCTCGCTTTCCTGCGCGCCGATGACGACCGGGCATCCGCGCTTGATGATGCCGGCCTTTTCGGCGGCGATCAGCTCGACGCGGTCGCCGAGATAGGCTTCGTGGTCGAGCGACACCGGCATGATCACCGACACGGCCGGTTCGGCGATGACATTGGTGGCGTCGAAGCGGCCGCCAAGGCCAACCTCGAGGATGACGGCATCGGCCGGATGTTCGGAAAACAGCAGGAAGGTGACGGCGGTGAGGATTTCGAAGACGGTGATCTTCTGGCCTTGATTGGCTTTGGCGACGCGGGCGATGGCTTCGGCGAAGACCTTGTCGTCCACCAGCCTGCCGCCGCCATCTGCGGCCAGCCGGTAGCGCTCGTGCCAGTTCACCAGATGTGGCGAGGTGTGGACGTGGACGCGGTAGCCGGCGGCTTCGAGCAGCGCCCGTGAAAAAGCAGCACAGGAGCCCTTGCCGTTGGTGCCGGCGATGTGGATGACCGGCGGCAACTGGTCTTGCGGATTGCCGAGGCGCTCGAGCAGCCGCGAAATGCGGTCGAGCGAAAGGTCGAAGCCCTTCGGGTGAAGCGCCATCAGGCTTTCGATTTCGCGGTCGGCGGCAAGCGTGGTCATGAAGGAATCCTACGCGCGCGCACAACGGCACACAACAGCCGCTCGCGCCGCGTGATGTCGCGTCAGGCTTGCGGCCGGGCTTCGGCCGGTATCGCCACCGGCGGCAGGATTTCCGGCTCCCGCGGGTTTTGCTCTTCCGGCAGCTTGAGCAGCATTCTCAGCAGCCGCGCAACCGTCTGGCGCATCTCCAGCCGCGACACCACCATGTCGACCATGCCGTGTTCCATCAGATATTCGGCGCGCTGGAAGCCGTCGGGCAGCTTTTCGCGGATGGTCTGCTCGATGACGCGCGGTCCGGCAAAGCCGATCAGCGCCCCGGGCTCGGCAATGTGCACGTCGCCCAGCATGGCGTAGGAGGCGGTGACGCCGCCGGTCGTCGGGTTGGTCAGGACGACGATGTAGGGAAGGCCGGCCTCCTTCAGCCTGTCGACGCCAATCGTGGTCCGCGGCAGCTGCATGAGCGACAGGATGCCTTCCTGCATGCGGGCGCCGCCGGAGGCCGCAAACAGGATCAGCGGCCGCTTGCGCTGCAAGGCGACCTCGAAACCATGCACGATGGCGTCGCCGGCCGCCATGCCGAGCGAGCCGCCCATGAAGGCAAAATCCTGCACCGTCACCACCACCGGCAGGCCCTCGACCGTGCCCAGCGCATTGATGATGGCATCTTCCATGCCGGTCTTGGCCTTGGCATCCTTCAGCCGGTCAATGTAGCGCTTTTCGTCGCGGAACTTGAGTGGATCCTGAACGACCTTGGGGTTTTCCAGCGTCTCGTATTTGCCGTCGTCGAGGAAGAATTTCAGCCGTTCCTTTGCCGATATCTTCATATGATGGCCGGAGGACGGAATGACGAACTGGTTCTGCTCCAGATCCTTATGGAACACCATTTCACCGGTCTCGGGATCCTTGATCCACAGGTTTTCCGGCATGTCGGTGCGGCGGCCGAGCATCGAATTGATCTTCGGACGGACGTAATTGGTGATCCAGTTCATCGCTTCGGCTCCTGTCCCTTAAGAAGACGTAGGAAGATTATTCGGCGGCAGCAAGGCGAGCCGCGCGAACCCCTTGCGAAAGCCCGCTGACCAGCGTGGCGACGGCCTCGGCCGGATCGGCGGTCTTTTCGCCCTTCGGCCCGAGCACGTTGGCGACGGCATTGACAATCGCGGTGCCGACAACGACGCCGTCGGCCGACGCGCCGATGGTGCGCGCCTGCTCGGCGGTCTTGACGCCGAAGCCGACGCAGACCGGCAGGTCGGTATGGCTCTTGATGCGCTTGACTGCTGCCGCCACCTTGCCGGTGTCGGCCAGCGCCGAACCGGTAATGCCGGTCATCGAGACGTAGTAGACGAAACCCGACGTGTTCTGCAGCACCTTGGGCAGGCGCTTGTCGTCGGTGGTCGGCGTCGCCAGCCGGATGAAATTGATGCCGGCCTTGAGTGCCGGGATGCAAAGCTCCTCGTCCATCTCAGGCGGCAGGTCGACGACGATCAGCCCGTCTATACCGCTGGCCAGCGCATCGCTCAGGAAGCGCTCGACGCCGTAGATGTAGATCGGATTGTAATAGCCCATCAAGACGATCGGGGTTTCACTGTCGCCGGCGCGGAATTCCGAGGCCATCTTCAGCGTTTTGACCAGTGTCTGGCCGCCCTTCAGCGCCCGCAGGCCGGCCGCCTGGATCGCCGGGCCGTCGGCCATTGGATCGGAAAACGGCATGCCGAGCTCGATGATGTCGCTGCCGGCGCCGGGCAGCGCCTTCATGATCGACAGGGAGGTGTCGTAGTCCGGGTCGCCGCCCATGAAATAGGTGACGAGTGCCGGTCGACCTTCGGCCTTCAGCTTTGCCATGCGGCGGTCGATGCGAGTGGCCATGATCAGATCTCCATGCCCAGCATATTGGCCACTGTGTGCACGTCCTTGTCGCCACGGCCGGACAGGTTGACGATGACGATCTGGTCCTTGTCCATATCAGGCACGATCTTCACCGCCTGCGCGATGGCATGGGCCGATTCCAGCGCCGGAATGATGCCCTCGACGCGTGTCGTCAGCTGGAACGCCTCCAGCGCCTCGTCGTCGAGGATCGGCACATAGTCGACGCGGCCGGAATCGCGCAGCCATGAGTGCTCCGGCCCGACGCCGGGATAGTCGAGGCCGGCCGAGATCGAGTGGCCGTCCATGATCTGGCCGTCGGCGTTCTGCAGGAGGTAGGTGCGGTTGCCATGCAGCACGCCGGGCGCGCCGGCACTCATCGAGGCGCAATGCTCGATGCCGTCGAGCCCGCGGCCGCCGGCTTCGACGCCGATGATGCGCACCTGCCTGTCATCCAGGAAGGGATGGAACAGGCCGATGGCGTTCGAGCCGCCGCCGACACAAGCGATGATGGTGTCCGGCAGCCGGCCTTCCTGCTCGAGGATCTGGGCACGCGCCTCGGTGCCGATCACCGACTGGAAGTCGCGCACCAGCTCCGGATAGGGGTGCGGGCCGGCGGCGGTGCCGATCAGGTAATAGGTATCCTCGACATTGGTCACCCAGTCGCGCAGCGCCTCGTTCATGGCGTCCTTCAGCGTGCCGTGGCCGGCGGTCACCGGCCGCACCTCGGCGCCCAGAAGCTTCATGCGAAAGACGTTGGGGCTTTGCCGGGCGACATCGGTTGCACCCATATAGACGATACAAGGAAGCCCGAAGCGCGCCGCCACTGTAGCGGACGCGACGCCATGCTGGCCGGCGCCGGTCTCGGCGATGATCCGCGTCTTGCCCATGCGCTTGGCGAGCAGGATCTGGCCGAGGCAGTTGTTGATCTTGTGCGAGCCAGTGTGGTTCAGGTCCTCGCGCTTGAAATAGACTTTTGCGCCGCCCCCGAGGCCCTTAGCCGCGGAAACCCCGCGAAGATGCCGGGTAAGGCCTTCGGCGAAATAGAGCTTCGAAGGCCGCCCGGCGTAATGCGTCGAGAGATCGGTCAGCTCGGCCTTGAAATCCGGGTCGTTCTTGACCTCGTTCCAGTGCCGCTCCAGCTCGAGGATCAGCGGCATCAGCGTTTCGGCAACGAAACGACCGCCAAAAATGCCGAACATGCCCTGCTCGTCGGGGCCGGTGCGGAAGGAATTCGGTATCGCCGGCTTATCCATCGCCGATCTCCTGGTCTGCGGTTTGAAGCGTGGTCAGGCGGCGCGGTTGTCGCGTGCTGCCCCGACGGCCCGGAAAAATTGTTCGATCAGCGCCGGTTCCTTGACGCCCGGCGCGCTTTCCACGCCCGAAGAAATATCTATTCCGGGCGGGTTCACGAGCCGAACGGCGTCGCCGATATTTCCAGCATTGAGCCCACCGGAAAGCATGTAATCGACGCCGGCGTCAAGGCCGGCAAGAATGCGCCAGTCGAAGGCAAGACCGTTGCCGCCCGGCAATTCCGAATTCCTAGGCGGCTTGGCATCGAACAGAAAGCGGTCGGCAATGCCGACGAAGGGTTTTACCTGCTCGAGATCGGCAGCCTCGCTGACCGGCAGCGCCTTCATCACCGGCAAGCCGTAGCGCGCCTTCACCTCGGCCACCCGCTCAGGGGTTTCGGCGCCGTGAAGCTGCAGCATGTCGGGCTGCATTTTTTCGACGATCTCATCCAGAAACGCGTCGCCGGCGTCGACCGTCACCGCAACCGCCTTGGCCCTGCCGCGCGCCGCTTCGCGCAGGCGGCCAGCTTCCGCCGGCTCGACATAGCGCGGGCTTTTGGCAAAGAAAATGAAGCCGACATGGCTGGCGCCGCCGGCCAATGCCGCGGCCAGTGCCTTGTCGGTCTTCAACCCGCATATCTTGATGTCGAGCGCCATGGCGCGGGATTGGCACGAAACGGCCAAAGAGTCGAGAAAAAGCATCCTGTTTGCCGCCAGCGCGGAACGCGCTACCTTGCTAATGTAAGAGCGCAACGCGCTACCTTGCTAATCTAAGAACGCAACGCGCTGCCTTGCTCAGGCACAAAGGCGGGAGAACAAAGATCATGCCGGAAAAGACCGTCGCGGAACTCAGGCAAAAGCTGGCGCAGGCCCATGAGGTCATCGCTCATTTGATGGACAAGGCCGCCTTCAACGGCGCCGAGGCGCACCGGGCGCTGGCTTATTTCAGCAACGATGGCTTCGAGAAGGATTTCCTGCCCTGGCCGCGCCACGCCGACGAGGGGCTGCGGCCGGAGGAGTTGAACGCGGCCAATGACGATTGAGCAATTAAGCCCTGATCAAAAGCGCACTCTGTCAATGGAGTGTTCCTCCTCTCAACGCGCAACTTAGGTTGTTCATGGCCTCCAACGGAAAGTCATGTTTGCGCCAGTTTTCCTTGTAACCTTTGAGGCCATGTGTGTTCAAAACCTCACGCGCGGCACTGAGAACTGCTTCTGCGAACTCTCGCAACCCGCATGTGGCTTCAAGTTTCACCTCGCCGAAGTCGTCTGGCTCGTCAGACCAGATTTCTGAAAATTCCAGTATCTGCACTCTGACAAAAGCGCCTTCTGGCACCAGGACGAAGCGATACTCACCGGGCTCATCACAGAAGCGTGCGACCGAATACCTGGTGCCTTTCAGCGCGTTCAGCGTGGCGCCAAGCAACTCGTTGAGGGCATCGCCCAGATAAGACGCCGCCACGGTCGCCTGAAGGTCCCCAACCGTGACATCGCACATCGCCCAGCCCGCTCCAATCAGCCGGTATTCCATCCGCGCAGGCATCAATCACTCGAACGCGATCGCCTGCAGCGCGCCGCCATTGCGCTTGAGCCAGTCCTTGCAGCGCTCGGTGTCCGGGCAAAGCTGCTCGCATAATTTCCAGAATTTCGGGCCGTGGTTCATCTCCTTGAGGTGCGCCACCTCATGCGCGACGAGGTAGTTTATCACCGGCCGCGGCGCCATCATGATGCGCCAGGAAAACGACAGATTGCCGTCCGACGTGCAGGACCCCCAGCGGCTCGACGTATCCTTGAAGCGGATCGCCTTGGCCCGCTTGCCAATCGCCGCGCTGTGCTTCGTCACCAGCGCCTCGATCTCGCGCTTGGCTTCGCGCTTCAGGAAATCGGCGATGCGGCGCGGCAGATGCACGCGTTCGCCATGCACGATCATCAGCGGTCCGCGCTCGTCGCGCGACAGCGTGACGGTTCCGCGTTTCGACGGTTCATGGACGATGCGATGCGGCACACCGCGCACCGGTACCTTGATGCCGGGCCGCACCTGTGGCCGGTTGGGTACCTTGGCCAGCCTTTGCTCCAGCCAGTCCTGATGGCGGTCGAGGAATTTTTCCACCTCGCCGCGGCGCAGCCCCGGCGGCACGGTGATGCGCAGGCCGCGGCCGCCGGAGTCGATGCGCAGCGTCAGGCGGCGGGCGCGGTCGTTCTCGACGATCTTGAGCGGCAGCGTGCGGCCGGCAACGCAATGCTCGCGCTCCACGACGGGCGTGGGCTTGGGTTTCGCCGGGGTGCGGAAGAAGCCGAATGACATTCCGGGACGATACGCGATTCGAGGGAAACGAATAGAACAAAAAAGAAACGGCGCCGCTGACGCGACGCCGTTTTTGAATTATTTATCGGGGCAAGGACCTTTACTCGTCGAGCAGGCCTGGCGTGGAATTACCGCCGCGTTTGTTGTTCGTCGTCGAGCCGGTTGACCCACCGGTCGTGGGCGACGTCGACTTGTTGCGGTTGGCCATGAAGCGGTCGAACTCTTCCTGGTCCTTGGCGCGGCGCAATTCGCGGGCATATTCGTCGAACTCGCTCAGCATCTCGTCGAGCTTGCGGCGTTCCTCGGCAAGCCGCTCGAGTTCCTTTTCGCGCCAGTCGTCGAAAGCGACGTTGCCGGTGCGGGCGGAGCCATGGCCCCAGCGCGCGGCCTTGTCGGAGCCGCGGCGGCAGCCGGCGAAGATGCCGTCTGTGGCGCGATTGACGTCACGCTTGAAGCCCTCGAGCCGGTCGCCCCAGATGATGTAGGCGAGCATGGCGAAGCCGAGCGGCCAGAACACCATGAACCCGATCACCATCAACGCGATGGTCGCCGGCGTCCAGGCCGGACGGATCAATGCAGATGTGTTCATTTCTCCCAATCCTTCAGTTGGAGACAGCCAAATCCGGCTGCGTGAAATCGAAATGGGATGGAGAAAACGGCGATTCAAGACAGCGACCGCCAAAACCGGACAAGCGGCTGAAATGATTATCGCTTTTTGAGCATTTCGAGGAAAAGAGCAGTCAGGCCCCGTAAGGGGGCAATGCCGCCGACGGTTCTGTAGTGAAAATCCAGCGCCGATCGCGTCTGCTGGCTGAGTGCAATGGTTTGACGCTTCGAAGCCGTCCGTTCAAAAATCCAGAGGCGCATTGTCGACGACCTCTTTCATCACGAAGAAGGTTCTGGTCTGGCGAACGCCAGGCAGTGCGATCAATTGGTCCCCGTGGATTCGGTTGAAATCCGCCATGTCACCAACCCTGATCTTCAGAAAATAATCGAAGTCGCCTGCCACCAGATGGCAGTCGAGGATGAATTTCAGCTTGGCGACGGCCTTTTCGAATTCCGCGAAACTCTCCGGGGTCGAACGGTCGAGTACGACGCCAACCATCACCAACGCGCCTCTGTCGACCTTCTGCGGGGTCACCATCGACCTGACATGGCTGATGTAGCCTTCATCGAACAGGCGTTGCGTCCGGCGGTGGCACGTCGCCGGGCTAACAGCGACCGACTGCGCCAGCTCCGCATTGGTCAGTCGCCCATTGCCCTGGAGCAGGCGCAACATTTTCAGGTCGATCCGGTCGAGCGCTGCGCGCATGAAAGATTCTTCCGTTATTCGGATTAAGAATCGAATATATATGACATTTCAATGCCATGAAGCGATATTTTGGATATTCTGGGCTCGATCTTTGAGAGCACATTTCAAGGCAGAGCTGATAGTGTTCATCGCACCACACCGCAATGAATGGAACAAGCGAGGGCACTCTCATGCTCGAGAAATTCGAACGTTATCCGCTCACATTCGGGCCGACCCATATCGAGAAACTGGAGCGGCTTGGTGGTCATCTCGGCGGGAAGGTCGATCTCTATGCCAAGCGGGAGGATTGCAATTCCGGCCTTGCCTTCGGTGGCAATAAACTGCGCAAGCTCGAATATATCGTCCCGGACGCGATCGCCTCAAACGCCGACACACTGGTGTCGATCGGCGGCGTCCAATCCAACCATACGCGCATGGTGGCGGCCGTCGCGGCGAAGATCGGCATGAAGTGCCGCCTCGTGCAGGAAAGCTGGGTGCCCCACGAGGACGCCGTCTACGATCGCGTCGGCAATATCCTTTTGAGCCGGATCATGGGCGCTGATGTCCAGATGGTCGATGAGGGTTTCGACATCGGGATTAGGGAAAGCTGGGAACAGGCAATCGCGGATGTGAAGGCCAAGGGTGGCAAACCCTATCCAATTCCGGCCGGGGCTTCGGTACACAAATATGGCGGCCTGGGCTATGTCGGCTTTGCCGAGGAGGTCCGCGCGCAGGAGAAGGAGCTCGGCTTTGCCTTCGACTACATCGTCGTTTGTACCGTCACCGGTTCGACTCACGCCGGCATGCTGGTCGGCTTCGCCAAGGACGGCCGCGAGCGCAAGGTGATCGGCATCGACGCATCCTGCACCCCGGCGCAGACCAAGGCGCAAGTGCTCAAGATCGCGCAGAGCACCGCGACGCTGGTCGAACTCGGCAAGGAGCTCGATGAGAACGATGTCGTCCTGATCGAAGATTATGCCTATCCGGTCTACGGCGTCCCCTCGCAGGAGACGAAGGAAGCAATCCGTCTCTGCGCGCGTCTTGAAGGCATGATCACGGATCCGGTCTATGAGGGAAAATCCATGCAGGGCACGATCGATCTCGTGAGCAAGGGTTATTTTCCCAAGGGATCGAAAGTGCTCTACGCCCACCTTGGCGGCGCTCCGGCCATCAACGGATATGCTTATGCGTTCCGCAACGGCTGAATCTATCCCGCCTGCCGCACCATGGCGTCCACCGCCCGCACCAGCATGTCGAGATCCTGCGGCCGCGACAGGCGGTGGTCGCCGTCGGGAATGAGCGACAGCGTGACGTCGTCGGCCGGCAGCAGGCTGACCAGCTTCAACGCATGGCTCGACGGCACGTCGGGATCGGCAAGGCCTTGCAGGATGTGGACCGGACAGTGCGTGTCGATCGGCCCGGTCATCACCCGGTTGTTGCGGCCGTCCTCGATCAGCGCGCGCGTGTAGATGTAAGGCTCGGCTGAATAGTCCGACGGCTCCTCGAAAAAGCCCTTTTTCCTGAGGTCGCGCTTTTGCGCTCCGGTCAGCACCGGCTCGATCAGTTCAGCGGTGAAATCGGGCGCCGGGGCCAGCAGCACAAGACCTGCGATGCTGTTTTCGCCCGCCTTGCGCAATTCCTGCACCATGCGCAGCGCGATCCAGGCGCCCATCGAGGAGCCGACCAGGATCTGCCTGCCCTGGGTGAAGCGGCGGAAAACCGCCAGGCTCTCGCCCAGCCATTTCGAGATGGTGCCGTCGGCAAAGGCGCCACCCGATTCGCCGTGGCCGGAATAATCGTGGCGCAGAAAGGCGCGACCTTCTTTGCGCGCCCATTCCGACAGCGTTTCGGCCTTGGTGCCCAGCATGTCGGATTTGTAGCCGCCGAGCCAGACGATGCCGGGCTCGGCACCTGCCGCATGCCTGACGGCGATGCTCGTCCCGTCGACGTCCAGGAAGATCGGGGTGGTGGTCATGGTGTATTCCCTCACGCCGGTCTTTTGGCACAAGCGGGGGTTCAACGAAAAGTGCTCCGCCACTTTCTTCGCTTGGTGCAGAGGAGCATTCCATCGAGCAGGTGATTTCCTGAGAATGCTGTGCTATTGACTCCGACCGCGCGCTCACCACATTGCGCGTTCGCAATTCTGAACTGAAGAACCCCTTAACGAAACGGCTCAAGGAGACCACGACCATTCGCAGACCTTTCAAAGCAGCGGCGCCCACCAAGGAAGGCCCGCGCTCCAACCGTGACATCCGGGTTCCCCGGGTCCAGCTAATCGACGCCGAAGGCCAGAACCGCGGCGATGTCTCCATCAACGATGCATTGCTGCTCGCCGAAGAGGCGGGGCTCGATCTGGTCGAGATATCGCCCAATGCAGTGCCGCCCGTCGTAAAGATCCTCGATCTCGGCAAGCTGAAATACGCCAACCAGAAGAAGGCGGCCGAGGCGCGCAAGAACCAGAAGGTCATCGAGATCAAGGAGATCAAGATGCGCCCGAACATCGACAGCCACGACTATGAGACCAAGATGAAGGCCGTCCGGCGCTTTTTCGAGGAAGGCGACAAGGTCAAGCTGACATTGCGCTTCCGCGGTCGCGAGATGGCGCATATGGAACTCGGCATGCAGCTTCTGAACAAGGTTCGCGAGGAAGTGGCGCCCATCGCCAAGGTCGAAGCCGAACCGAAGCTCGAAGGCCGTCAGATGATGATGGTGCTGGCGCCCCGCTAAAGCGCGTTGCGCTTTAGTTCTGTTTTGTGCATGTCGTTGTCGCAAAACCGCTGCGCACTGTTGGGCGACGTGCATAAAATCCGCCTGAATCATGTTGCAAGGCGTCCCGGCGATCGGCGGGGCGCCTGTTTTCTTGGCCAGACGCTGCGATCGCCGGCGAGAGCAAAGACGCTCTGGTTCCCTCGACGATCGGATTCCCGACATGGTCAATGACGTCAAGCATTCGGAAGCCAAATATGGGCTGGGCAGCTACCAGCACACGCGCAGGATGGTGCTTGCCGTCGTCGTCGTCGTCCTGTTCGCGATGCTTTTGTTCGGGCAGTCGGTTTTTCCGCCCGATACGCCTGTGCATGAAACGATCGAGATGGTCGGCGTCGTGCTGATCTTTCTCGGCATCGTCGGACGCTTGTGGTCGACGCTCTATATCGGCGGTCGCAAATCCTCCGAAGTGGTGACCGGCGGACCCTATTCGATCACCCGCAACCCGCTCTATGTCTTCTCTACTTTAGCTGCCGCCGGTGTCGGCGCACAGATCGGCTCCATCACCGCCACGATCGGCTTTGGAGCGCTCTGCGCGGGTGCCTTTTACATCGTTATCCTGCGCGAGGAGAAATTCCTCAAGCAGGCTCTCGGCGCGCCATACCAGGCCTACCTGGCGAAAGTGCCGCGCTTCTTCCCGAAACTGTCGCTGTATCAGGAAGGCGACACCGGCAGCTTCAAGCCGCGCCTGCTGCGAACCACGTTACTGGACGGGCTGGTGTTCCTCGTTGCCTTGCCGGCTTTCGAACTGATCGACGGCGCCCAGCAGTCCGGCATATTGCCGGTGCTGTTCCGTTTCCCCTGAGCACTACAGTGTTGCTCGGCACGGGGTGTTGCGCGCCAGCCCGCTTTGACGTATAGGACCGCCGTTCCCAAAAAACCGCCCGGCAGGGCATGCCGTGGCGGTTTCATTTGCTTTTCGGGCTTTGGTCGGCCTGAAGCGAACAAAAAGCGCATTGGTGCGCATATAAACGGAGTAGCAAAATGCCCAAGATGAAGACCAAATCGGCCGCCAAGAAGCGGTTCAAGATCACAGGTACGGGTAAAGTTCTGTCGGCTGCGGCCGGCAAGCGTCACGGCATGATCAAGCGTTCCAACAAGTTCATTCGAAATGCCCGCGGCACGATGGTTCTGGCTGAACCGGATGGCAAGAAGGTCATCAAGAATTTTCTGCCGAACGGCCTCTAGGGCATGATGCCAAAAAGTTGCAGACTTTTTGGAAACATCATGCGCCAAAATAAGAGCATTCGGTCTGGGCACGCATTTGTTTTACGCAATTCCGAACGGAAAACCGCCAGGCACTTTTCCTGGAATTGCTTTTAAGGAGATCATGACATGGCACGCGTAAAGAGAGGCGTCACCTCGCACGCCAAGCACAAGAAGGTCCTGAAAGCCGCCAAGGGTTTTTACGGCCGTCGCAAGAACACCATCCGCATCGCCAAGCAGGCGGTGGAAAAGTCGCTGCAGTACGCCTATCGCGACCGCAAGAACCGCAAGCGCTCGTTCCGCGCGCTGTGGATCCAGCGCATCAATGCGGCGACGCATGAGCATGGCCTGACCTACGGCCGTTTCATCGACGGTCTCAACAAGGCCGGCATCGAGATCGATCGCAAGATCCTGTCGGACATGGCCATCCACGAGCCGCAGGCCTTCGCCGCACTCGTGGCCAAGGCCAAGGTCGCGCTCGAATACCTGAAGAATACCACGCCGAATGCTTTTGAAAGCGCTGTCGCTTAAGACCAGCGCTTCCCAAGCTATTCGACACTTGATTTGGGAAACCCGCGCTGGCAGGGCTGGCGCGGGTTTTTCTTTGCTTCCAATCGGATCTGGAACATGAGTGACATGGAAACTCTCGAAAATTCCCTGATGGCCGAGATCGCCTCGGCCGCCGACGAGCAGGCGATCGAGGCGGTGCGTGTCTCTGCCCTTGGCAAGAAGGGCTCGGTTTCCGAGATGCTGAAGACACTCGGCTCGATGAGCGCCGAGGAGCGACAGGTCAAAGGCCCGGCAATCAACGGCCTCAAGAACCGCGTCACCGAGGCACTTTCGGCGCGCCGCGCCGAGCTGAAAGATGTGGCGATCACGGCACGGCTTGCCGCCGAGAAGGTCGACGTCAGCTTGCCGGTCAGGCAATCGCCGGCCGAGCGCGGCCGCATCCATCCGATCAGCCAGGTTATCGACGAGATCGCGGCGATTTTCGGCGATCTCGGCTTTGCCATCGCCGAAGGTCCGGACATCGAGACCGACTATTACAATTTCACCTCGCTGAACTTCCCGGAAGGCCACCCGGCGCGCGAGATGCACGACACCTTCTTCTTCCAGCCGGACGCGCAGGGCGAGCGCAAGCTTTTGCGCACCCACACCTCGCCGGTGCAGATCCGCACCATGGAGATGCAGAAGCCGCCGATCCGCATCGTCATTCCCGGCAAGACCTACCGGCAGGATTCCGATGCCACCCACTCGCCGATGTTCCATCAGGTCGAGGGGCTGGTGATCGACAAATCGGCCAACGTCGCCAACATGAAATGGGTGCTGGAGGAGTTCTGCAAGGCCTTCTTCGAAGTGCCGAGCGTCAAGATGCGCTTCCGGCCGTCCTTCTTCCCGTTCACCGAGCCCAGCCTCGAGGTCGACATCCAGTGCGACCGTTCGCGGCCCGGCGAGGTGCGCTTCGGCGAGGGCTCGGACTGGATGGAGATCCTCGGCTGCGGCATGGTCCACCCCAATGTGCTCCGTTACGGCGGGCTCGATCCCGACGAATACCAGGGCTTCGCCTGGGGCATGGGCATCGACCGCATCGCCATGTTGAAATACGGCATGCCGGATCTGCGCACCTTCTTCGACGCCGATGTGCGCTGGCTGTCGCATTACGGTTTTAGGCCGCTTGACATGCCGACGCTGTTCGGGGGCTTGAGCGCGTGACGACCGGGCCGCAGCAAATCCGCGGGCAGCTCGCCTTCCTGCACATGTCCGACGCGCGGCCGCATAGCTTCAAGTGCAGCGTGCCCAGACCAGACGGAACACAGTCATGAAACTCACCCTCTCCTGGCTCAAGGATCATCTCGAGACCGACGCCTCGCTGGCGGAAATCGTCGAGCGTCTCACCTCGATCGGCCTCGAGGTCGAGCATGTCGACGACCGGGCGAGCCTGGCCCCCTTCGTCATTGCCAAGGTGCTGACGGCGGTCCAGCATCCCGACGCCGACCGGCTTCGCGTGCTGACCGTCGACACCGGCGACGGCAAGCCGCCGGTGCAGGTCGTGTGTGGAGCGCCGAACGCCCGCGCGGGCCTGATCGGCGCCTTTGCAGCACCGGGCACTTATATTCCCGGCATCGACGTGACGCTGACCGTCGGCAAGATCCGCGGCGTTGAAAGCCACGGCATGATGTGCTCCGAGCGCGAGCTCGAATTGTCCGAGGAGCATGACGGCATCATCGACCTTCCGGCCGATGCGCCGGTCGGCACCAGCTTCGCCGCCTATGCCCATCTCGATGATCCGCTGATCGAGATCAATCTGACGCCGAACCGGCCGGATGCGACCAGTGTCCATGGCATCGCCCGCGATCTGGCGGCGAGCGGGCTCGGCACGCTGAAGAGCGCGCCGATAGAGCCGATCCCCGGCAAGGGCGAGACGCCGGTCAAGGTGACGATCGAAGCGCCGGAGCTCTGTCCCGGCTTTGCGCTGCGCCTGGTGCGCGGCGTCAAGAACGGACCGTCGCCGAAATGGCTGCAGCAAAGGCTTCTCGCCATCGGCTTGAGGCCGATCAGCGCGCTCGTCGATATCACCAATTACGTCACCTTCGACCGCGGCCGGCCGCTGCATGTCTTCGACGCTGCGAAGGTCACCGGCAATCTCGCCGTGCGCCGGGCGCGTGATGGCGAAAAGGTGCTGTCGCTCGACGGCCGCGAATACACGCTGACGCCGGAGATGTGCGTCATCGCCGACCAGGACGGCATCGAATCGATTGCCGGCATCATGGGCGGCGAGCATTCCGGCTGCGACGAGAACACCACCGACGTGCTGATCGAGTCGGCGCTTTGGGACCCGATCACCACCGCCCGCACCGGCCGCACGCTCGGCATCATCACCGACGCGCGCTATCGGTTTGAGCGCGGCGTCGACCCGGAAATGATGGTTCCCGGCTTGGAGCTGGCGACGAAGCTGGTGCTCGATTTCTGCGGCGGTACGCCGGCGCAAACCGAAGTCGTCGGCTATGCCGGCCATCAGCCGAAGATCGTCTCGTTCCCATTGTCGGAAGTGAAGCGGCTGACCGGCATCGAAGTGCCGCGCGCGACGAGCCTCGACATTCTAGCCCGCCTCGGCTTCAAGCCGGAGGGCACGGGCGATGTCGTCAATGTGGCGGTCCCGTCCTGGCGGCCGGATGTCGACGGCAAGGCCGACCTGGTCGAGGAGGTCATGCGCATCCACGGCGTCGACAATATCGCGCCGCAGCCGCTTGGTTCGCACGATGCGGTCAACGCCAGGATCCTGACTGTGCTGCAGATCCGCACCCGCGCCGCCAAGCGGGCGCTTGCCGTGCGCGGCATGATGGAGGCCGTCACCTGGTCGTTCGTTCCGGCAAAACACGCCGAATTGTTCGGCGGCGGCCAGCAGGCGCTGAAGCTTGCCAACCCGATCGCCGCCGATATGTCGGACATGCGGCCGTCGCTGCTGCCGGGGCTGATTGCGGCAGCACAGCGCAATGCCGACAGGGGCATCGGCGATGTCGCGCTGTTCGAAGTGTCGGGCACTTACGAGGGCGACGGCGCCGACCAGCAGCGGCGTGTTGCCGCCGGCGTGCGGCGCGGCACCGCCAGGCTCGAGGGCTCCGGCCGCCATTGGGCCGGCAATGCCGGCGCCGTCGGCGTCTTCGATGCCAAGGCCGATGCGATCGCAGCACTCGAAGCCTGCGGCGCGCCGGTCGAGCGGCTGCAGATCGAGGCTGGCGGCCCGGCCTGGTATCATCCCGGCCGCTCCGGCACGATCAAGCTTGGGCCGAAGGTAATCCTTGGCACGTTTGGCGAGTTCCACCCGAAGACGCTGGAGGGGCTGGACGTCTCCGGCCCGCTCTGCGGCTTCGAAGTGTTCATCGATACCGTGCCTGAGCCGAAGGCCAAGCCGACGCGAACAAAGCCGAGGCTGGATCTGTCCGCCTTCCAGGCGGTCAAGCGCGATTTCGCCTTCGTCGTCGACAAGGCGGTCGAAGCCGGCACACTCGTTCGCGCCGCCCTTGCCGCCGACCGAAAGCTGATTTCCGGCGTCTCGGTGTTCGATGTTTTCGAGGGTGCAGCGCTCGGCGCGGCGAAGAAATCGATCGCTATCGAAGTGTCGATCCAGCCGGTCGAAAAGACGCTGACCGACGACGATTTCGAGGCGCTGGCCAAGCGCATCGTCGAGAATGTCGGCAAGCAGACCGGCGGCGTGCTCAGAACCTAGAACGGATGCGATGATGGTTCACACCAGCAAACTCTCCATCACCTGGCTGGCAACTCACATCGGGACGATCGACGGCTTCTTGGATGACCAGGAATGCGCCGATCTGATCGCTGACAGTGAACGGCACGGTTTCGAGGCGGCCAAGGTGAACAGCTCCGGCGGCGCCACCGTCCTGAAGGAGCTTCGCAATAACGACCGGGTTGTCTTCGATGACGAGGACCTTGCGGATTTGCTCTTCGCACGGGCGCGGCCTCTGCTCTATCGTGGTCTCGGCGACTGGCGCTTGACCGGGCTGAATGAGCGTTTCCGTTTCTATCGCTATGGGCCGGGCCAGAAGTTCGATTGGCACCATGACGGCTATTTCGAGCGCCACGCCTTGGAGCGCAGTCAGTTCACGTTCATGATTTATCTATCAGATGGATTTGAAGGGGGAGGAACCTCGTTTCGCGGCGAGGTGCCGGGCTATGCCGGTAGCAGTCTTCTGGTGAAGCCGAAGAAAGGAATGGCACTGGCGTTCTACCATCCGATCGAGCATCGCGGCGACGAGGTGCTGTCGGGGCGCAAGTACGTCATCCGAACGGACGTGATGTACAAGCGCCAATGAAACGCTGTCCGTTCTGCCGCTGAGCTAAATGCACCTGACCCCGCTGGAAGTGTTTTTCGTCAAGGAGTTCTGCCGTTCCGCCGGCGTTTCTCCTGACATGATGCGTGCGCTGAAAGTCAAAGACCGCAGCCGCGATCCTGTAGGGTTCATGACCACAATCGTTGCCTCATCGGTTCCCCCGGAATTGCGCTTTGAGAGTCGAGTGTTCAGTTCGCTTCGGGTAGCGTGCGTTGGACCTGACCAGCTTCTTTGCGGCATGGTGCTGTTCTTCGATGAGATTGAAGGAAAGCTAGATGCGATCGAAGGCTTTGTGTACGGCGAAGAATGGCCGCCAATCGAGGAGCCAGTCTTCTGGTCCGAGACCGACCGAACAATGAGCCTTGGGCGAGAGGGAAACTAGCCTGCAGAAATGGGCGTCACGACGCCCTTTCCGATAATTGCACAACGGATGGCGCGCTGAGGATCTAGAGGGGTTGCCGGCAGGTGACGAATCGCCCTCCAAAGGGCGATGGACCATCTGCGCTATTCAGGGCTGCCCTTCGAGGAACAGCGTGCAGTCTTTCTCGATATCGTCTCAGCCGATCCGCTGGTCGGTGAGACGCTGTCGCGGGTACGGGTGCTAGGCCTGCCGGACTGGCTGGTCGTCTCAGGCGCGCTTTACAACAGCGTCTGGAATCATCTGACCGGAAAGCCCTCGGGGTACGGCATCCGGGATGTCGACCTGTTCTATTTCGATGAGAGCGATCTGTCCTATGAAGCCGAGGACACGGTCATCCGCCGGGCGGCGAAGCAGTTCGAAGGACTGACGCTGCCGGTCGAAGTGCGCAACCAGGCGCGGGTGCATCTGTGGTTTGAGGCGCGCTTTGGCGGTTCCTATCCCAGACTGTCGTCGTCCGCCGAGGCGCTGTCCTATTTCGCTTCGAAAACCCATGCGGTCGGCGTTAGATTCGGCATCGATGGGCAACTCGCGCTCGTGGCGCCGTTCGGGCTCGACGACATCTTCTCGTTTCGCGTTACCCCGAACCGTGCACTGGATAATCGGCAGACGCACGAGATGAAGGGCGCGCGTGCCAGGGAGAACTGGCCGGAGATCAGTGTCGTGCCTTGGTAGGAAATGTCGGCGCGAGGCACCCCCCCTCTGCCCTGCCGGGCATCTCCCCCTCAAGGGGGGAGATCGGATGTCGCCTCGGCTTTCGCCAATCACCGGCGCCGGAAGGGCGGGGAGGGCGCGGGAACTGCCAATCTCCCCCCTTGAGGGGGAGATGTCCGGCAGGACAGAGGGGGTGCCTCGCGCCGAGGTCTCACAACGCTTTGCATCGCACCGTATTAGTCAAAAAGGGGTGCCGAAACGCCCCGTTTCGATTGCGCCGTCGATTGCCGTTCACCCGTTGACCAGCGCCAGCAGCTCCTCGGTATAGCGCTTGCCGACCACCTTTTCCGGCGACAGGGCGTCGCCGATGGATGCCACCTCGGCCTGGCTCAGTACGATATCGGCTGCCGCCGTATTCTGTTCGAGATGTCGGATCTTGCGGGCACCAGGGATCGGGACAATGAAGTCGCCCTGATGCAGCACCCAGGCGAGCGCCAGCTGCGCCGGCGTCACGCCCTTCCCGGCGGCCATCTTTTCCAGCACGGCGACGACCGCCGCATTGGCCGCCATGGCGTCGGCCTGGAAGCGCGGCAACCCGCGGCGCCAGTCGTCGGCGCCGAGAACATCGGGCTTGGCGATCGTGCCGGTGAGCAGGCCGCGGCCGAGCGGGCTATACGGGACAAAGCCGATGCCGAGCTCGCGGCAGACGGCAAACACTTCCCCCTCCGGATCGCGGCTCCACAGTGAATACTCGCTCTGCACGGCGGCGATCGGGTGCACGGCATGCGCCCGGCGGATGGTCGCCGCACTCGCCTCCGACAGGCCGAGCGCCCGCACCTTGCCCTCGCGCACCAGCTCGGCCATGGCGCCGACCGTATCCTCGATCGGCACGTTGGGGTCGACGCGGTGCTGGTAATAGAGATCGATCACCTCCGTATCCAACCGCTTCAATGACGCTTCGGCCACCGCCTTGACATGCTCCGGGCGGCTATCGACACCGGCCATGCGCTCCATGCCGCTGCCTTCTTCGAGGATCTTGAAGCCGAATTTGGTTGCGATCGTCACCTTGTCACGCACCGGCTTCAGCGCCTTGCCGACCAGGATTTCGTTCTCGTAAGGGCCATAGACCTCGGCCGTGTCGAAGAAATTGACCCCGATCTCGACGGCATGGCGCAGCGTGGCAATCGCCTCCGCCTCCGGCTGGCCACCATAGGCAAAGCTCATCCCCATGCAGCCGAGGCCGACCGGGTAGACGTCAAGTTCATTGCCAAGCTTGCGGGTTTGCATCACGTGTCTCCTTGTTGTGATGGTTGTGATGCCGCAGAGATAGCGTCTTGCCCTGCGTTCGATAATCGGCTCTCATTTGCACGGGCTGTTCCAAGAAATAGATCAATGAAGCGAACCCATCTTTCACAGCTCGCGGTACTGGCAACGGTCGCCCAATGCGGCAGTTTTCGCGGCGCCGCCAAGGAGCTGGCGATCGCGCCATCGGCGGTCAGCTATGCGGTGTCCAGCCTGGAAGCGTGTCTTGGCGTTCGCCTGCTGGCGCGCAGCACGCGCAGCGTCGCTCCGACCGAGGAGGGCGCGCAACTGCTCGAGCGCCTCAGGCCGGCGCTGTCGGAAATCGACCTGGCGCTGGAATCGGCGATCGAGGCGCGCGACCGGCCGGCCGGCAATCTCCGGCTGACCGTGCCGCGCACCGCGGCCCACCTGGCGCTGACGCCGAGGCTCAGCGCCTTTGCGGCTGCCTATCCCGACATCGTGCTGGAGATCGTCATCGAGGACCGCTTCACCGACGTCGTCGAGGGCGGCTTCGATGCCGGTGTGCGACTGGGCGAGAGCCTGCAGCGCGACATGATCGCGGTGCGCATCGGACCAGACCTTCGCGGCGCCGTGGTCGGCGCGCCAGCCTACTTCGAGACCGTGCCCAAGCCGCAGCATCCGCGCGATCTCGCCGCTTACCGCTGCATCCGCTTCCGCTTCTCCAGCGGCATTCTCTACCGCTGGGAATTCGAGCAAAACGGCGAGGAGATCGAGATAGCGGTGCAAGGGCCGCTGATCCTCGACGAGGACCATCTGATTGCCAATGCCGCGGTTGACGGCGCCGGGCTCGCCTTCGTGTTCGAGGACTATGTCCGCGCCGCGCTCGCCGCCGGCAAGCTCGTTCGCGTGCTGGAGGACTGGTGCCCGCGCTTCGACGGCTTCTTCGTCTATTACCCCAGCCGCCGCCAGATGCGGCCGGCGCTCAGGGCCTTTGTCGATTTTTTCAAGGTCGGCGAGTAAGCCAACCCTCCCCACAAGGGAGAGGTGGAAGAAAGCCGACCTGGCATTCGTTCACCGACCATGTCAGCACTGCCCAAAAACCAGACGGCCGGCTACGGCTGGACGGCGATCATCCTTCACTGGCTGATCGCGGCGCTCTTTATCGGCCAGTTCGTGCTCGGCTTCGTCATGGTGCGGCTGTCCAGCCAGCGCACCGCCTTCGAGCTGATCCAGCTGCATAAATCCTTCGGCTTCCTGCTGCTTGGACTGGTCATCCTGCGCATCGCCTGGCGCCTAGGCAGACCGGCCCCATCGCTGCCGCGCTCGGTCGGGCCTTTCGAGCGCCGTGCGGCGCCGCTGGTCCATCTCGCGCTTTATGCGTTTCAGCTCGCTCTGCCGTTGTCCGGCTGGGCGCTGGTCTCGGTCTCGGTGCTGGAGATCCCGACCGTGCCGTTCAATCTGTTCGTCATGCCCAATCTGCCGCTCGGTGAATCGGACACGGCAGAAAGCTTCTGGGCAGCGACGCACTGGTATCTCGCCTATGCCGGCATCGGACTTGTCGCTTTGCATCTCGCCGCAGCGCTGCGCCATCATTTCTGGCTGAGGGATACCGTGCTGACGCGCATGATCACGGCTTCGTCACATCACGACAGGGAATAGAGCGGACGGCTCATTCGTTGATGGGGCGAGGACGCAAGAAAGCGTTGCCTGCCAAGAGGACCATTTCCATGTACGCGCGCATCTTCGGATTTGCGGCCGCCGCCGCTTGTATTGCCATGCCTGTTTTCGCCGCCGTTGCCCTCGGCGACGCGGCCGGCAGCTACATCATCCGCCCGGGGAGTTCCAGCATCCACTTCTCCATCGGCAAGCTCGGCGGCGGCGGGCTCGACGGTGCCTTCGCCCGCTTCAAGGGCAGTATCCTCATCGACAACAGCGATGTCGGCCGGTCCCAGGTCAATTTCACCATCTTCCCCGAAAGCGTCGGCACCGGCCAAAGCCGCATCGATGCCTTTCTTCGCTCGGACGCGGTCTTCGACGCCGCCGACAATCCGGAGATCCAGTTCCGTTCGACCAGCGTCAAACGCACCGGCGACACGTCAGCCCTGGTTACCGGCAGGCTGACGGCGCGCGGCAAGACCTTTCAGGAAAAGTTCACGGCCGATCTCGGTGGCCTCAAGGCGGGCACGATAAAATTCCACGTCACCGGCAAGGTGCTGCGGTCGCGCTACGGCATGGATGTCGGCACGCCGATTTATTCCAACGTCGTCGACTTCGACATGACGCTGACGGGTAGAAGGGGATAGCCTTTGCAGGTTCCGCCAGGGCAGCGCGGGCATCCGGACAAGCCGCAGATGATCGCCCTGTTCGCCGCCATGCTCCCGCATTGGCTTTTCTCCTGAATTAGGGCAAACCTCCAGGCCTGCAATCGAGAGGAGAAATTTGATGTTCCGATGGGGTGTTTTGTCGACGGCCAAGATCGGCCGCGAGCAGCTTTTGCCGGCAATCGTCGAGGCGGAGAACGGCGTGCTGTCCGCGATTGCCAGCCGCGATCTGTCGAAAGCGCGGGCGCTGGGCGAACGCTTCGGTGCGCGCCACGCGTTCGGCTCCTATGAGGAGCTGCTCGCCTCCAGCGACATCGACGGCGTCTACATTCCGCTGCCGACCTCGCAGCATGTCGAATGGACGGCCAAGGCGATCGAGGCCGGCAAGCATGTTCTGGTCGAAAAACCGCTGGCGCTCGATGCCGGGGACATTCCGCCGCTGATCAAGCTGCGCGATGCCAGGAAGGTGCTGGTCTGCGAAGCCTTCATGGTCGTCTACCATCCGCAGTGGATCAAGGTGCGCGAGCTGATCGCCAACGGCGCCATCGGCCGGCTGCGCCATGTCCAGGGCGCGTTCTCCTATTACAATGTCGACCCCAACAACATGCGCAACAAGCTCGATCTCGGCGGCGGCGCGCTGCCCGACATCGGTGTCTACCCGACAGTGTCGACACGCTTTTCGACCGGCAAGGAGCCGCTGCGCGTCCAGGCGACGATCGAGCGCGACAAGACGTTCGGCACCGACATCTATTCCTCGATCCGCGCCGATTTCGGCGACTTCGAGCTGTCGTTTTACCTGTCGACGCAAATGGCGGCACGCCAGGTGATGGTCTTCCACGGCGAGAAGGGCTTCATCGAGGTGTTCTCACCGTTCAACGCCGGGCTCTACGACCATCACCGCGTCGAGCTGCACAACCAGAACCACAGCGAGGCGCAGGTGTTCCGCTTTCCCGGCACGCAGCAATACCGGCTGGAAGTCGAGGCCTTCGCGCGGGCTGCGCAGGGCGGCAAGGACCGCGTCTTCACTCTAGAAGAATCGGTGCTCAACCAGAAGGTCATCGATGCCATCTTCCGCGCCGGCGAGAAGGAAGGCTGGGAAACAGTCTAGGCCGGCCATGATCCCAAAAAGGGGACCGGTTTTTGGACGAGATCATGGCCAAATAGATGTCCGACGATGCGGATGTGATCATTGTCGGCGCCGGCCTTACCGGCCTTGTCGCGGCGGCCGAACTGACTGCGGCCGGCAAGAAGACCATCATCGTCGAGCAGGAGCCGGAACAGTCGCTTGGCGGCCAGGCATTCTGGTCGCTCGGCGGCATCTTCCTTGTCGATTCGCCCGAACAACGGCGCATGCGCATCCGCGATTCGTATGAGCTGGCGCTCGAGGACTGGCTGGGCACCGCGGCCTTCGACCGCACGGAAGATCTCTGGCCGCGCCGCTGGGCCGAGGCCTATCTCGGCTTCGCCGCCGGCGAGAAGCGCTCCTGGCTCATGCAGCGCGGCCTGAAATTCTTTCCGGTGGTCGGCTGGGCCGAGCGCGGCGGCGGCAATGCCGTCGGCCACGGCAATTCGGTGCCGCGCTTCCACATCACCTGGGGCACCGGCCCTGGCGTGCTCGAACCGTTCGTGCAGCGCGTACGCGAGGCCGAGAAACGCGGGCTGATCCGCTTCAAATTCCGTCACCGGGTCAACGAATTGACGCGGACGGGCAGCGTCGTCAACGGCGTGCGCGGCGACCTATTGGCGGCGAGCGATGCCGAGCGCGGCCGCAAGAGCTCGCGCGAGATCACCGGCGATTTCGAGCTGAAGGCGCAGGCCGTCATCGTCGCCTCCGGCGGCATCGGCGCCAATCACCAGCTGGTCCGGGAGAATTGGCCGAAGCGGATGGGCGCGCCGCCGAAACGCATGATCACTGGCGTTCCCGATCATGTCGACGGCCGCATGCTGGCGATCGTCGAAGCCGCCGGCGGCCGGCTGATCAACCGCGACCGCATGTGGCACTATGTCGAGGGCGTCAGGAACTGGGCACCGATCTGGACCGATCATGCGATCCGCATCCTGCCCGGCCCGTCATCGCTGTGGCTCGATGCGCGCGGCAAGCGCCTGCCGGTCCCGCTCTATCCCGGCTTCGACACGTTGGCCACGCTCAGCCACATCAAGCCTTTAGCCGCCAACTCGCCCCTCTACGCCGTTGCCGATGATATCGTCAATGCAGCGAAAGGGCCAGATCCCCTCGAAGCGGTAAGGACGGTCCTGGGCGACTACACCAACCGCTTTCACGCATCGGGAACACTCGCTCACGAAGAAGACGACGACGAGGTGCTTCTGCATGCGAGTCCGAACCTGACGATCTATCACATCACTCTGTCGCCCGGCCTGCAGTACCCGCCTCACAACCACCTGATGGATGCCTTGATCGGCATCTACAAGGGCAGCGAGACGAACTTCATCTATCCCGTTGCCGGCAGCGAACTCGATGTTCCCGAAAGGCAGGACATCGCAGCGCCTGCCGTGGTGCACATGGCGTCAAATACCGTGCATGCGGTTGCGAATACGGGCGGTGCGCGATCGGGTGCACTGCATGTCTACCTCGGCGATCTCACACGAACCCACCGGCAGCTGTGGAGTCCGGACAGCAACCACGCCGAGCCGTTTGACAATGACCGCTATCTGGCCGGCGCTCGGCCCATTCAGCAGTCCGGGCACGAATGAGCGCAGGGGCGTCGCGGGCGGCGAAATTGGCCGTGATCAGCGGACCCGTCGGAATCGCGTCACACTTGTCACTCTCGCCAATCCGCTATCGCCCCTATCCTGGCTCACGACCCAACACGTCGCGCCGGTGCGGCGACAAACCAGCAAGGGAGATGCACAATGACGGCACATCAGAATGGCACAGGCGAGCAGACGACGCGGCTCGCGATGAAGACACCACCGGTCGTTTCGCCTGACGCGTGGGAGGCCGCGCGCCAGCAGTTGCTCGTGAAGGAGAAGACCGTGACCCGGGCTCGCGACGCACTGGCCGCCGAGCGCCGGCGGATGCCGTGGATGGCGGTGGAGAAGACCTATACGTTCGAAGGGCCTGACGGAAAGGTGAGCCTGCTCGACCTGTTCGAGGGCCGCCGTCAACTGATCGTCTACCGCGCCTTCTTCGAGCCCGGCGTATTCGGCTGGCCCGACCACGCTTGCCGCGGCTGTTCGCTTGGGGCGGACCAGGTCGGCAACCTCGCCCATCTGAACGCCCGCGACACCACGCTTGCCTACGCCTCGCGCGCACCGCAGGCCGACATTGCGCGGCTGAAGGCGCGGATGGACTGGAAGATGCCCTGGTACACCATCACCGACAGCTTCGATGCCGATTTCGGCGTTGACGAATGGCACGGCCACAACGTGTTCATCCGCGACGGTGATCGCGTGTTCCGTACCTACTTCATCAACAACCGCGGCGACGAGGCGATGGGGACCGTATGGAGCTATCTCGACCTGTCGCCGCTCGGCCGCCAGGAGGTTTGGGAGGATTCGCCCGAGGGCTATCCGCAGACGCCGACGTACAAGTGGTGGAACTGGCACGACAATTACGGCGCCGAAGCCGTTCCCGACAAAAAGTGGGTCGAGGTGTCGGACGCCGGAGAGGCCGCGTTCCGGAACCGCACTGAATAGAACGTCTTTGGCGTCGCGGAAATGCGGCCAGGACAATTGGAGGAGCGGGATGCACGGATCGACCGCATCCCGCTCGCTATGCAGGACTACGGACATGAGCGAGATTCATGCAGGCGGATCCACCGGCGATGCGAGCCCGGCCGGCCATAGTGCAGCCGATTGGCTGTCCTTTGCGGCCGCGCCGACCTTCGCAACCATGGCGCTGCTGACGCTTCTCGGCGGCGCGCCGGACATGATGTGCTCGACCGGGCAAGAGGCGTCACCGCTGGGCGGCATGGTCCCGATGTACCTGCTGATGAGCGGCTTTCATTTAGGACCTTGGCTGAAGCAGGTTTCCGGCCGGCGACGCCGCCGCAAATAGAGCTGTACCGGCCGACAAAGGCCCGTTCTGGTCGGGAAGACATCACTCACCAGATCCACTCGCCCCTTCCCAAAATCGCTACCGCATCGACAATCCGGGTAAAGCTCGAGCGGGCGCGGCCGGCCGTGTGCCTGGCGCGCAAATAGCCATGCACCAGCCCCGGCTCCTCGAGCCACCAGGCGCGCCCGCCCGCGGCAACGATGCGGTCGCGATAGGCTTCGCCGTCCGACGACAGCGGGTCGCATTCAGCGGTGATCACGACGGTGGGCGGCAGATTGGCGAACTCGGCGTCGGCGAGCGGCCACAGAGTGAGATCGCCGGTGCGATCCTCGCCACCGGTCCTGATGTCCCTGTAGAAAACGAGGTCGCGCGCGGTAAGCATCGGCGCTTCCGCGTGGGTGACGTAGGAACCGGCGGAGCTGTCGCCGCCGAGACCGGGATAGACCAGAATTTGGCCGATCGGCTTGCGCGCATGGCCGCGCGTTGCGTGGCTGACAGCGGCGGCGAGATTGCCGCCGGCACTGTCGCCGCAGAGCAGGACAGGACGCTCGTAAGTCGCCGCCGCCCATTCGAAGGCGCAGATGGCGTCGTCGAAGGCGGCCGGATGAAGGTGCTCAGGCGCCAGCCGGTAGTCGACCGAAACCACTTCATAGCCGGTGCGGCTGCAAAGCTCGGCGCAGAGGTCGTCATGGCTGTCGAGCCCGCCGAGGATAAAACCGCCGCCATGGAAATGGAAATAAAGCACCATCGCCGCCGCTTCCGGCGCCGGGGCGCGGTAGACGCGGATCGGAATGTGCCAGGGTGTGGCAATGGCGGTGGTTTCCGCCGTGACGCCTTGGGGATAGCCGGCAAAGAACTCGCGGCACATCCGGTTGTAGATCTGGCGCTGCTCGGCGATGGTGTAGTCGATCGTATCGGGCGGATAATAAGAATTGGTCCGCTCGATGAAGGCCCAGGTCTCGGCGTCGATGAGGGTTTTGTAGTCGGTCATGGGCGCTAAATGGATCGCAATGAATCCGCCTGAACACCCCCCTCTGGCCTGCCGGCCATCTCCCCCTCAAGTGGGGAGATCGGCAGCTTCGGCGAAACCGCCTTTTTTCCGGCGTCGACAATTGGCGAAAGCGATGATGACACCCAATCTCCCCCCTTGAGGGGGAGATGTCCGGCAGGACAGAGGGGGGTGAGCGCCATCATTCCTGCAATACCACTACTTCCCCTTCCACACCGGATCGCGCTTTTCGGCAAAGGCGCGAAAGCCCTCGAGATTGTCCTCCGAGCCGTAGAGTGCGTCAACCGTCGACAGTTGCCGGCGCGTCACCCGGTTCATGGCGTCCTGGAACGTCAGCGATTCTGCGACCCTGGCCGTTTCCTTGATCGCGGCGAAGACCAGCGGCGGGCCGCTGGCAAGCAGCCGTGCGATTTCCCAGACGCGGTCCTCCAGTCTTTCCTTGGGCAGCACCTCGTTGACCAGGCCCCATCGATGCGCCTCGGCGACATCCATCCAGCGGCCGGTGAGCAGAAGGTCCATGGCGACATGGTAGGGGATGCGCTTAGGCAGCTTGATCGTCGCCGCATCGGCCAGCGTGCCGGCACGGATTTCGGGCAGGGCGAAGGAGGAGTGATCCGATGCATAGATGAGGTCGCAGGATAGCGCCAGTTCGAAGCCGCCGCCGACCGCCATGCCATTGACGCAGGCGATCACCGGCTTGTTGAGGTCGCGCAGTTCCTGCAGCCCGCCGAAGCCGCCGACGCCATAGTCGCCGTCGACCGCGTCGCCGCTGGCTGCGGCCTTCAGGTCCCAGCCGGCGCAGAAGAACTTGTCACCGGCGGTCTTGACGATGGCGACGCGCAAGTCGGGATCGTCGCGAAACGCCTTGAAAATCTCGCCCATCAGCCGCGACGTCTTCAGGTCGATGGCATTGGCCTTGGGCCGGTCGAGCGTGACTTCGAGGACAGCGCCTTCGCGGCGGGTCGAAATGATTTCAGACATTCTTCTTGTCTCCAAGCACCAGCAGCGCATCGGCGATCCAGGCGCCCTTGCCTTCGGTGCAGACGATCAGCGGATTGATGTCGAGTTCCTCGATCTCGCCGGCGTTTTGCTGCACGAAAGCGGCAATGCCCGATATCGCATCGATTGCCGCTGCAACATCGGCCTTCGGCCGACCGCGATAGCCGTCGAGCAGCGGGAACAGTTTCAGCCCGCGCAAAGCGGCCTCGATATCGTCGCGGGTCGCCGGCAGCATCAGCGTGACGCTGTCGCGCAACAGCTCGACCAGCACGCCGCCGGTGCCGAGCGTCATCACGGCGCCGAACATCGGGTCGCGGGTGAAGCCGACGAGCAGCTCGGCGACGCCGTCGCGCACCATGCGCTCGACATAAAGGCCCGTGCCGAGCGGGCCGAGATCGTGGGCGGCGGTGCTGACGGATTCGGCATCCCTCAAATTGAGCCGGACCGCGTCGAGCTCGGACTTGTGGATGACACCAAGGGCCTTCAGCGCCACCGGGAAGCCGAGCGCCATCGAGGAGATGACAGCTTCGACCGCGTTGCCGGCGCGCTCGCCCTTCGGCACGGGGAGCCCGGCCTCGATGAGCCGCGCCTTCGCCTCGGCCTCGTCCGGCGTGACATGGTCGCCGACCGGCGCGCCGGACGCCGAAGTGTCGATCGGCTGCGCCTGCGGCTCGCGCCAGGCCCAGCCGATGAAGGCCGCCGCCTGGGCGGCGTCCATGGCTTCGGAGATGCCGAACAGCGGCACCATGCCCCGCGCCATCAGGCCGGCAGTGTATTCCTCGGGCAGGTTCTCCGGCAGCGAGGAGACGATCGCGCCTTGCGCGCTGTTGGTCTTCAGCGCCACTTCGAAGGCGCGCAGCGTCGCCCACCAGTCGGTGTCCGAGCAGCGGTCGGGGCGCGGGAAATCGAGCACCAGCATGTTGAGGTCGAAGCCGCCCGACACCATCGCGGTGAAGGTGGCGGTCATCGCCGGCTCGTTGTTCCAGATAAAGGTGTGGTAGTCGAGCGGGTTGGCCACCGCGACCAGCGGCCCGAGCGTCGATTTGACATGCGCGCGGTGCTCGGGGGTGAGTGGCGGAAACGTCACCCAGCGGCCTTCGGCGCTGTCGGCCATCACTGACGCCTCGCCGCCCGAACAGCTCATCGACGACAGCCGGTAGCCGGGCAGGGGGCCGGTGACGTGCAGCAGCTTGAGCGCCTCGATGAAGGCGGGAATTGAATCGATGCGGGCGATGCCGAGCCGCTTCAGGAAGGCGCCGGACGCCGCGTCCGAGCCGGCCAGCGACGCGGTATGGGAGACGGTCGCCTGCCGCGCCTGCTCGGAGCGGCCGACCTTCATGGCGATGACAGGCTTCTTCAGCTCGCGTGCCCGTGCCGCCAGCCTTTCGAAGCCGGCTACCGAATCGAAGGCCTCGATATGCAGGCCGAGCGCGGTGACGCGGTCGTCCTCGATCAGGCCGAGCGCCATTTCGGAAAGCCCGGTCTGCGCCTGGTTGCCGGCGGTCATCAGAAAGGCGATCGGCAGGCCGCGCTTCTGCATCGTCATGTTGATGGCGATGTTCGACGACTGGGTGATGATGGCAACGCCGCGACCGCCTTCTGGCAGCCTGATGCCGCCATGCTGGTCGGGCCACAAAAGCGCGCCGTCGGCATAGTTGATGAGCCCGTAGCAGTTCGGCCCGATGATTGGCATTTGGCCCGCCGCCGCGACCAGCTCGGCCTGCAGCCGCTCGCCGTCCTCGTCATAGGCCTCGGTTTCGAGGAAGCCGGCGGCGAAGCAGACCGCACCGCCGGCGCCGCGCTCGGCCAGTGCCTTGACCACTTCGATGGTCAAGTGCCGGTTGACGCCGACGAAAGCGGCATCCGGCGCACCGGGCAATTCGGCCACCGAGCGATAGGCCTTGCGGCCGGCGACCTCGGCCTTGCTCGGATGCACCGGCCAGATCTCGCCGGCAAAGCCCATCTTGATCGATTGCGCGACGACGGCGGCAGCCTGCGCACCACCGAAGACCGCGATCGATTTCGGCCGCAAAAGACGTTCAAGCCTGTGCACGAAGACCCCCCTCTGCCCTGCCGGGCATCTCCCCCTCAAGGGGGGAGATTGGCAGCTGGGCCGCCGGCCCGAGGCATGCAACGGTAATAACTGGCGAAATCAGGAATGGCGGCCCATCTCCCCCCTTGAGGGGGAGATGTCCGATAGGACAGAGGGGGGTGGGAAGGAATGCAAACATTGCGCTGTTCAGCCCCCGAACGGGCGCAGCAGCGCCCGCGAGATGATGTGGCGCTGGATTTCCGAAGTGCCTTCCCAGATGCGCTCGACGCGGGCGTCGCGCCAGATGCGCTCGAGCGGCAAATCGTCCATCAGCCCCATGCCGCCATGGATCTGGATCGCCTCGTCGGCGACAAAGGCGAGCATTTCGGTGGCCTTCAGTTTGGCCATGGCCATGTCCTGGTCGGTGACGGTGCCCTGATCGTACTTCCAGCCGGCTTCGAACACCATCAGGTCGGCGGCCTTCAGCTCGGTCGCCATGTCGGCGAGCTTGAACGACACGCCCTGGAATTTGCCGATCGGCTGGCCGAATTGCTGGCGCTGCGCGGCGTATTCGATGGCATGGCCAAGCGCCCGCTCGGCACGGCCAAGGCAGGTGGCGCCGACCTGCAGGCGCGTTGCGCCGAGCCAGGAATTGGCGACCTCGAAGCCCTTGTGGACCTCGCCCAGAACCTGGCTCGCCGGCAACCGGCAATCGTCGAATTCGAGGATGGCGTTGGTGTAGCCGCGATGCGAGACGTTGCGGTAGCCGTCGCGCACGGTGAAACCCTTGGTGCCCTTGTCGACGAAAAAGGCGGTGATCTTCTTGCGTTTTCCACGCGAAGCCTCTTCCTCACCCGAGGCCATGAAGACGATGGCGAAATCGGCGAGATCCGCATGGCTGATGAAATGCTTGGTGCCGTTCAGCACCCAGTCGTCGCCGTCTTGCACGGCGGTTGCCTTCATGCCGCGCAGATCGGAGCCGGCGCCCGGCTCGGTCATTGCCAGGCAATCCCATTTCTCGCCGCGAATGCAGGGAAACAGATATTTTTCGCGCTGCTCCGGCGTGCCGGCAAGGAGGATGTTCGAAGGCCGCGCCACGCAGGTCCAATGCAGCGCGTAATTGGCGCGGCCGAGTTCCTTTTCATAGAGCAGCCAGGTCACCGTATCGAGCCCGGCGCCGCCGACATCGGCCGGCATGTTGGCGGCATAGAGGCCGGCTTCGATCGCCTTGGCCTTGATCTCCTCGATCAGCTCGCGGCGCAGCACGCCGGTACGCTCTACTTCGCGCTCATGCGGGTAAAGCTCGTTCTCGACGAAGGCCCGAGTCGTCTCGACGATGAGCTTCTGCTCCTCCGAAAGACCAAAATCCATGGTCTCAGCCTTTCTTCCTTTTCTTCGGCTTTTCAGCCTTGGCCTTTTCGGCCGCCTTGGAGGCGGTGGGCTTCTTGGCCGCGAGCTTGGCCAGCTGCCTGGTGTAGTCCTTATGCAGGGCGCCGGCACCCCAGCCTTTGCCTTTGTTCTGCTTCGACAGTGCCTCCATGATGGCGACCAGATTGTCGTCGCGGATCTTTTCGAGCTCGCGGATCGACAGACCGTGCGCCTGGTCGTCCGACTGCGTCGCGATCAGCTCGACCAGCTCATCGTTGAACTCCGGCACGTCCATCAGCTTGGTCCACGGCCATTTCAGGCACGGGCCGAACTGCGCCATGAAGTGGCGCATGCCGGCCTCGCCGCCGGCGACGCGATAGACCTGGAACATGCCCATCTGCGCCCAGCGCAGGCCGAAGCCGTAGCGCATGATGTCGTCGAGCTCCTCGACCGTGCAGATGCCGTCCTTGACCAGCCACAGCGCCTCGCGCCAGGCCGCTTCGAGCAGCCGGTCGCCGACGAACGCTTCGATCTCCTTGCGGATCACCACCGGCTTCATGCCGATCGAGGCATACATCTCCTTGGCGACTTCGATCGCCTCGGGAAAGGTCTGTTCGCCGCCGACGATTTCGACCAGCGGCAGCAGATAGACGGGGTTGAACGGATGGCCGACGACCAGCCGCTCCGGGTGCTTCTTCATCGCCACCTGCATGTCGGTCGGTTTGATGCCGGAGGTGGAGGAGCCGATAATGGCGTTGGCCGGTGCATAAAGGTCGATCTCGGCCAGCACGCGGTGCTTCAGGTCGAGCCGCTCCGGCACGCTTTCCTGGATGAAGTCGGCGTCGGCCACCGCCTCGGCGATCGTCTTGGCGAAGGTAAGCTTGCCCTCTTTCGGCAGGCCGCCGGGCAGCATCTGCTTGTAGGCGCGGCGTGCGCCCTTCATCACCTCGCCGACCTTGCGTGACGCCTCGGGATCGGGATCGAAGATCGACACGTCGATGCCGTTGAGCAGCAGCCGCGCCACCCAGCCGGCGCCGATGACGCCGCCGCCGATCGCGGCCGCCTTGTTGATGATGCTCATGCGGAAGCTCCGGTTCTTGTGCGGGCTGTTGCGGGGTCGGTGAGGGCGACACGCTCGCCGGCACGGATCACGGATGCGTCATAGGCCTTGCGCGCGAACACTTCGAGCACGAAGGGCCGGAAGAAATCGATCGGCAATGTCTCGTAGTCGGGATCGAAGCTCGACTGATCCCAGCGTTCGCAAAACTTATCGCAATCGTCGAAGTAGATGTGCCCGGCGAAACGGTCGCGGGCGTGTGGATTGCCGCCGAGGTGGTGGGCGTAATAGAGGCGCTGGAAATCGCCGTGCTTCTCCACCACCCAGGTGCATTGCTCGCGCACAAAAGGCTTCAGGATCGACGCCGCATACTCGTCGTGGTTATAGGGCGCGTAGATGTCGCCAATATCGTGCAGCAAGGCGCAGGCAATCCAGTCGGTGTCGGCGCCGTCGCGCCAGGCCCGTGTTGCCGCTTGCAGTGAATGGCCGAGCCGGGTGATCTTGTAGCCCGAGAGGCCCGCATCAAGCTGGACGAGCGCGTCGAGCAGCCGCTCGCCGGTCTTTGCCGCATAGTCGATCTCGTGCTCGGTGAGGAAGGCATAGTCCTCGCGGTCGCCGTCCTTCATGGCGGTGAATTTCACGGTCTTCATCGGCGGCTCCTCCCAACCGGCTACCGGCTTTCAAAGCGGTGCGCGCTTCGTCAGGTTCAGCTTCTTGCGGACTTCGTCCGGGCCGATGACCCTGGCGCCCATATTCGACACGATGCTGACCGCCCGCTCGACCAGCTGCGCATTGGTCGCCAGCACGCCCTTGTCGAGCCAGAGATTATCCTCCAGTCCGACGCGGACATTGCCGCCGGCCAGCACCGCGGCTGCGACATAGGCCATCTGGTTGCGGCCAATGGCAAAGGCCGACCAGTTCCAGGTCGACGGTACATTGTTGACCATGGCCATGAAGGTGTTGAGGTCGTCCGGCGCGCCCCACGGCACGCCCATGCACAATTGCACCAGCGCGTCCGGCTTCAGCACTTCTTCCTCGACCAATTGCTTGGCGAACCACAGATGCCCGGTGTCGAAGGCCTCGATCTCCGGCTTGACGCCGAGCGCCGTCATCATGCCGCCCATGGCACGCAGCATGCCGGGCGTATTGGTCATGACATAATCGGCCTCGGCGAAATTCATGGTGCCGCAATCGAGCGTGCAGATTTCCGGCAGGCACTGGCTCACATGTTCCATGCGGTTGCTCGCGCCGCCCATGTCCGTGCCTTTTTCGTTCAGCGGCAGCGGCTTCTCCGGCGGGCCGAATACCATGTCACCCCCCATGCCGGCGGTCAGGTTCAGCACCACGTCGACGTCCGCCGCGCGGATGCGCTCGGTTACTTCGCGATAGAGATGCACGTCGCGCCTAGGCTTGCCGGTCTCGGGATCGCGCACATGGCAGTGCACGATTGCAGCACCTGCCTTTGCCGCCTCGATAGCCGAATCGGCGATCTCTCTGGGCGAGCGCGGCACATGCGGGCTGCGGTCCTGCGAACCGCCGGACCCGGTCACGGCACAGGTAATGAAAACCTCACGGTTCATCGCTAACGGCATCGGACTCTCTCCCAATAGAACGTAGGGCAAGAATGCCTGACTTGCCGGAAACTGTTTTGCGTTTTACGAAGATCGTGTGACCAAAAACGAAAAACCGACGATCTTTCGGGCCGAGCGTTTGCCGCTCAAGGTAACGCTGCTGGTATTCTCCGGCTCGTCGATCATGTGCGTCGCGTCGGCCGTCGATCCGTTGCGCGCCGCCAACCGCATTGCCGGTGAGACGCTGTTTGATTTCAGGCTGGTCTCGGTGACAGGCGAGGCGCCGGTCACCACATGCGGCCTGCCGGTGGCGGTCAGCGGCCGCTTCGATGCGGCTGACACAACCGATATGCTGGTCGTCGTCGCCGGCTTCGGCACGCAGAACTACGCCACATCGGCCCTGCTGTCCGGACTGCGCCGGGCGGCGCGCGCGGCACGCGCCTGCGGCGGCGTCGAGGCCGGCACCTGGCTGGTTGCCCGCGCGGGTCTGCTGGAGGGGCGCAGCGCCACCACCCACTGGGAGGACATGGAGGATTTCTCGTCGGCCTTTCCCGGCGTCGACGTGCGCCCCGACCGCTACGTCATCGATGGCCCCGTGTTCACCACCGGCGGCGCCTCGCCGACCTTCGACCTGATGCTGCATCTGATTCGCACGCGGCTCGGCATGGCCGTGGCGCTAGATGTCGCGAGCGTCTTCATCTACGATCAGGCGCGCGCCGCGACGGACGCGCAACCGCTGGTCTCGCTCGGCCGTCTCGACGGCTACGATCCCAGGCTGGCGCAAGCCATTCGGCTGATGGAAGCGCATGTCGACCAGCCGCTGACTATCGCCGCCGTGGCAAAGCGCGCCGGGGTGACGGCACGGACGCTGGAAAGCATCTTTCGCAAGTCGATCGGCGAAACGCCCGGCGCTTATTACCTCAGGCTGCGCCTCGGCGCCGCGCGCCGGCTGGTGGTCGACACGCGCATCGCCATGGCGGACATTGCCGGGCGAACGGGGTTTTCGTCCGCCGCGGCATTTTCCAGAGCGTTTTCAAGAGCGTTCGGCGAAGCGCCGGTCAGGCTGCGTCGGGGATAATGCATGTCGCCCAAAAGCCTGGCCACGGGCTTGACCCGAGGGTGCGGAGCGGTTTTGGGATAACGACATGCATAGACAAAGGTAGATCAGGCAGCGTCCTGGCGGTCGCTGCTGCCGTCGATCTGCGAGCGCATCTGTCTCGCAAGATGGGTCTCGAAGCGGCTGGCGACCGCGCGATCCCATTCGTTTGCACTCAGCGCACCTTGTTTCGGGTGCGGCAGCGCCATCAGCCGGTCGATGATCGATCCAGCCTCGCCAGATGAGAGCAGGGCGTCGATTTCGCGTTCGTGCTGCATATCGTTTCGCCTCCTTCTTTCTGAATCCCGCCACGAACCACACTATAGGAGGTTCGTGACGGCTGTTTGAAGGCAAGAGCGAGGCGATTGATGGGCGATGCCGGGCAAAGTTTTGTCCGCCGCCGCCCATCTTGGGCACGATCGTTCCGGCAGGTCAGGCAGTGCTTCAGCCAAGCCGCATCGACAGTTCAACATCCTCGCCGAACGGCGTGGACATGTAGCCACTCCCGGTCGAGCGCACCCGCTCGAGGTATTCGGGGCAAAGATCTGCGTTGTCGGCAACGACGAAGGCGCCCGGCCTGAGGCGGCTTTCAACCAGACTCAAGATCTCGGGATAGAGCGCTTTGGCGCCGTCGAGCAGAAGCAGGTCGACCGTTTCGGGAAGATCGACGCTTAATGTTTGCAGCGCGTCTCCTTCGCGGATTTCCACCATGTCAATGAGACCGCCTGCTGTCAGGTTACTCCTCGCGCGCGCGACCTTGGATGGCTCGAACTCGCTGGTGATCAGGCGGCCGCCGCCATTGTCCCGCAAGGCTGCGGCAAGGTGCAGGGTCGAGATGCCGAACGAGGTTCCAAATTCAACGATCGTCCTTGCGCCGCTGCCTCGTGCCAGCATGTAGAGCAGCATGCCGGTCTCTCGCGAGACGGGAAGCCAGAGGTCCTTTAGCCGCCCATAGAAATCGAGGTATTCGGTCTTGCTTCGAATGAGGCGGCTCCGCTCCTCGGCCGAGAGTTCCGCCACTGCAGGGCTTGTTGCCGCAGCGGCTTCCTCGAACAGGCGGTCCAGCAGGGGCGCGAGCGGCGTTGTCGTCAGTGTGGTCATATCGGTCTCCAGTCGGAATTGAATGCGTTCTTGTGCGGCATTCAAAATACGACTAATCGTTCGCATTCACTAATCGCATTGGCGCGCCTCTCAATGAGCGATCACCGAAGTCCGCGGATTTCCTCGCGAAAACAGCCGAAGCAGGCCCGCTCGGCGGAGCTCGTCGCTGCGATTTTGCAGGCTGCTGTTCAGGTTTTGGCGAGGGAAGGCGCGCAGCGCTTCACCACGGCGCGGGTGGCCGAGAAGGCCGGCGTCAGCGTCGGATCGCTGTATCAGTATTTTCCGAACAAGGCGGCGATCCTGTTCCGGCTCCAGAGCGACGAATGGCGGCAGACGACCAGTTTGCTGCGCGATATCCTCGAGGATATCAGGAAACCGCCGCTTGACCGGCTGCGCGACCTGGTCCACGCCTTCCTCCGCTCGGAGTGTGACGAGGCCGCGGTGCGTGTGGCGCTCGACGACGCCGCACCGCTTTACCGCGACGCGCCCGAGGCGCAGACGGCAAGGGCGTCCGGAGACCGCACCATCCAGCTCTTCATGCAGGAGGCGTTGCCCAACGCCGCGCAAGCGACTCGCGAATTGGCCGGCGATCTGGTCATGACGACGCTCAGCACGGTGGGGAAGCAGTTCTCGGAGTTGCCCCGAACCCCCGCGGAGATTGAAGCCTACGCCGACGCCATGGCCGACATGTTCTGCGCCTACCTGAGAGGCCTCGATCACGGCTAAGACGCGCCAAACCCGGTCAGCGAACAGGCCACGCGAGTTTCACACGGGGCAAAACCTTCGTCGGTTCAGCCCCGCGGAAAGCCGTCTTTAGCCGGCGGCCGCTGAACAATGCGGCCATGAAAACGGTACGCCTCAGACGTACCGGTTGACGATGTTTTCGAGCAATTCCTGGCGGCCGGATCTGGGCTGCGGCTCGATCTTCTCTTTGACGACGCGCTCGGCGATTTCCTCGAGCGTGCGCTTGCCGGCAAGCATCGCCTTGGCCTCGGCCGAATCCCAGCCGGCATAGCGCTCGGCGAGCGGGGCGGACAGCGCCTTGTCCTCGACCATGCGTGCCGCTGCCTTGAGGCCGCGAGCGCAGCAATCCATGCCGCCGATGTGGCCAATCAGCAGGTCCTGCGGATCGAGCGACTGGCGCCTGAGCTTGGCGTCGAAATTGGTGCCGCCGGTCTTGAAGCCGCCGGCCTGCAGCACCTGATAGTAGGCGAGTGCCATCTCCGGTACATTGTTCGGGAACTGGTCGGTATCCCAGCCCGACTGGTAGTCGTTGCGGTTCATGTCGATCGAACCGAAAATGCCGAGCGCATTGGCCAGCGCCAGTTCATGTTCGAACGAATGGCCGGCCAGGATGGCGTGGCCCTGCTCGATGTTGAGCTTGACCTCGTTCTCCAGTCCGAAACGCTTGAGGAAGCCGTAGACGGTGGCGACGTCGTAATCGTACTGGTGCTTGGTCGGCTCCTGCGGCTTCGGCTCGATCAGGATGGTGCCTTCGAAGCCGATCCTGTGCTTGTAATCGACGACCAGGTTGAGGAAACGGCCGGCCTGTTCCTGCTCGCGGGCAAGGTCGGTGTTGAGCAGCGTCTCATAGCCCTCGCGGCCGCCCCACAGCACGTAGTTCTCGCCGTTCAGACGCTTGGTGACGTCGATGCAGTGTTTCACCGTCGCCGCCGAATAGGCAAAGACGTCCGGATCGGGATTGGTGGCGGCGCCTGACATGAAGCGGCGGTTGGAGAACAGGTTGGCCGTGCCCCACAACAGCTTGACGCCGGTCTGCTTCATCTTTCCCGAGAAGTAATCGGCGATCTCGTCGAGCCGCGCCGCACTTTCGGAAAAGTCCCGGCCCTCCGGCCGCACGTCGGCATCGTGGAAGCAGAAATAAGGCGCACCCAGCAGCGAAAACATCTCGAAGGCGACGTCGGCCTTGAGTTTGGCCAGCTCCATCGTGTCGGTACCGCCGGCCTTGGGGAACCATGGCCGGTCAAACGTCTGACCGCCGAACGGATCGCCGCCCGGCCAGGCGAAGGAATGCCAATAAGCGACGGCAAAGCGCAGATGGTCTTCCAGCCGCTTGCTGGCGACGATCTCGTCGGGATTGTAGAACCGGTAGGCCAGCGGATTGGTCGAATCCGGTCCCTCGTATTTGATCTGTTGGATGTCGCCGAAAAAACCGCTGCTCATGTTCTTTTCCTCTCGCATGGTTCGGCCTGATTACCTCAGGCATAATTGGTTTTGCGCTGAAGTTGGTCGAAAAGGCTCATGTCAAAGCCACCCAACGAAGGAGACAGACCATGACCGACCTCAACACCATTGCCGAAAACTACATCGCCGCTTGGAACGAGAGCGACGACGCGCGCAGAAAAGCCTTGCTCGAGGCAACCTTCACCGAGGACGTCGGCTATCGCGATCCGATCATGCAGGGCGACGGCCATGACGGCATCGCCGCGTTGATCGAAGGCGTGCAGCAGCGCTTTGCCGGCTTCAGGTTCTCGCTGAAAGGCAAGCCGGACGGCTTCGCGGATACCATCCGTTTCTCCTGGAACCTCGGGCCGGAAGGCGTCGAATCCGTCATCGAAGGCACCGATATCGGCGTCATCGAAAACGGCCGGCTGAAAAGCGTCACCGGCTTTCTCGACAAGGTGCCGGCGCAGTGAGGAAATCGCGGCAAAGCGGGGGCCAAGCACCCCCCTCTGCCCTGCCGGGCATCTCCCCCTCAAGGGGGGAGATTGGCTGGCCTTTCCGCCTTCGCCAATCACCGATCTTGCAAGACTGGCATAGCCGTCGACGCTGCTGATCTCCACCCTTGAGGGAGAGATGCCAAGTGGTGGCAAAGAGGGCAGGCCAGAAGGGGGTAAGCGCCGGCTCACGCGGTTACAGCCCTGATCGCCGGATAAAGCGCCCGGTAGCGCTGATAGGCATCTGCATAGGCACCGCCGAGGGCGGCGACCGGCTCGACCGTGGCGTCCGTCGCCGGCGCCGTGCACACGGCGCGCGGATCGGCGCCTGTCGCCGCGGTCAGGCCAAGTCGGGCCGCGCCAAAGGCAGCGCCGAAATCGCCGTCGGCTGGAATATCGATGGGCAGGCCAAGCGCTGTGGCGATGGCCTTCAGCCAATAGCGCGAGCGCGAGCCGCCGCCGATCGCCGTCACCCGGGTCAGCGTCGTGCCGGCTTTGGCCAGAGCTTCGAGGCTGTCGCGGAAAGCGAAAGCGACGCCTTCGAGCACGGCCTGGGTCAGTGCCGCGCGGCCGGATTCGTGGGCAAGCCCGGTAAAGGTGCCACGAATGGCGGAATCATTGTGAGGCGTCCGCTCGCCTGACAGGTAGGGCAGGAAGGAGACGCCGGTCGGCGCCTGCAGCGCATCGCCGAGTTCGGCGGTCAACTCGCCGGCGCTTTTTCCAGCGATCCCCGACAGCCAGTTCAGCGAATCGGTTGCCGACAGGATGACGCCCATCTGGTGCCAGGTGCCGGGCAGTGCGTGGCAGAAGGTATGCACGGCGCTTTCCGGGTTGGGCAGATAGGACGCGTTGGCGGCGAAAAGCACGCCCGACGTGCCGAGCGAGACGAACGCCTGGCCGGCGCCGACCGTGCCCATGCCGCAGGCCGAAGCCGCATTGTCGCCGGCACCGCCGGCGATCGGGATGCCCGCCTGCATGCCCCATTTGGCGGCCAATTCGGCGCGCAAGGCACCGGCCTTGGCCGTGCCTTCGACCAATGACGGCATCTGCCTTTCGTCGAGCGATGTGGCGGCGAGCAGTTCGGCGGACCAGGCTCGTCTGCCGACATCGAGCCACGACGTGCCAGCCGAATCCGACATTTCCGAAATATGCTCGCCGGCGAGCCAGAGCCGCAAAAAGTCCTTCGGCAGCAGGACCCTTGCCACCTTGGCGAAAACAGCCGGTTCGTTGTTCCTGACCCAGGCCAGCTTCGGCGCGGTGAAACCGGGAAAGACGATGTTGCCGGTCAGCTTGCGAAAGCGCGGGTCGGCATCGAGCGCGGCCGCCTCGGCGTGGCTGCGTGTGTCGTTCCATAGAATGCAGGGGCGCAGCACCTGGTCGGCTGCATCGAGCAGAGTGGCGCCATGCATATGGCCGGAAAGGCCGATGCCTTTGACCGCCGCGAGTTCCTTCGCATGCATTGACCGCAGCTCGCCGACCGCCGCTTCGCAGGCGCGGATCCAGTCGGCCGGGTTCTGCTCGGACCAGCCGGGATGCGGGCGCGACACGTCGAGCGGCGCATGGCCGGAACCGACGATGCTCTGCCTTGCATCGATCAGCAGCGCCTTGACGCCCGACGTGCCGAGATCGAGGCCGAGATACATGTTTCCTCCCATGTCCGTCATGCCTGGCGGCGACGGTCTTTCTTGCTTCCCCGCCCAGTCCTGTGACACGGGCGGCGAAGATATCCCGGCAATCGTGCCGCCGGAAACGCACCCCGGTCAACACGCGAAGATTTTTTCGACGCTCGAAAAAATCTGGTCGGGGCAGTTTTTAAGGCAAGATGTGGCCTTGGTCAATTCGCCGCGAGAGCGGTTGCACGCCGTGAAAACAGTGCCGACAACGGGCTGTCCGGCCGTGCCAGCGCGCGTTCCGCCGCAAGCGCCCTCGCCAGCGCGCCATCACCGGAACGCAATGCCGCTTCGATCAGCGTCAGGTCGATGACGTCGCGTTGGGCGTGGCTGCCGCCGAAGCGATGGGCGATTGCCCGGATCGGCCGGATCAAGCGGATCGTCCCGGCATAATTGCCCTCGCCGAACGCCTTGATGGCGAGCGTCAGGGGATGGCCGACATCCCTGGTGAAAGCAGCGTTGTCGTCCTTGCCGCGCATCGCCTCGCGCTGCGCCTCGAGCAAGCCGCGGGCCGGCGCTTCGAGGCCGGCGCCGACAAACGCCATCATCGCGTGGGCGTCATTGAAGGCATAATGGCCGGCGCTCGCCTTGGGCAACCAGTTGGCGGCGAGTGCCGTCCAGCGCTCGCCGACATCGACGCCGCCGAGATGCAGCCGCCACAGGATCGCCGAGGCATCGACCATGTTGAGCGCCAGCGTCGAGCGCTCGCCATAGATCGGCCCGTCGTAGAGCGCCAGCACCTCGTCGGTCTCGCCGAGATCATAATGGAACAGCGCCAGATGCCACCAATTATGCACCTGCAGGAAGCTTTCCCGCGTCCACGCTTCGGGATTGGCGCGCATCCACAGAATGCCGTCCTTCTGCCGGCTCTGCATCTCCATGACATGGGCCACCGCATGCTGGGCCCAGCCGTCGCGCGGCTCGAGATCCACCGCCGTGCGGCCAAGTTTTTCGGCGCGCGCGTAGTCGCCCATTTCTTCCAGCCCGAAGGCTTGCATGCCGAGTATGGCATGGTAGCCCGGCATGCCGCTCTGCCAGGACGGCAGCGCGCGGCCGATGCGGTCGCGCAGCATGCGCGCATTGCCGGTGAAGAAGTCGATCTGGTGGCCGGTCTGCAGCGCCAGCGCATCGAGCGGAAACTCGATGGCGATATCCTCCAGCACGCGGGCGGCCTCGTGCCAGCGTCCATCCGCAAGGTGGCCAAGGGCGGCGACATGCGCCTGCTCGCGCGTCGTCGCGGCAAGTGGCAGCGCTGCCTCGTGACATGCCTTGGCCACTGCCGTCGCTTCGCGCTCGGTGGCGAGGCCAAAGAGATAACCCTTGAACACATGCGCCATGACGAAGCCGGGAACTTCGGCGATTGCCCGGTCAACGGAACCGACAGGATCGCCGATGAAGCACTGCAATTCGCGCACAGCCCGGCTGTAGGACGAGAACCCGGCCTCCGTCGCGCCAGACAGCGTCAGGCCAAATGCGTCGCTCACCGCCATGGTTTGCCTCAGTTGCCCGAGCGCATCGCCACTGTCGCGACGCCGGCGCCGACCAGCAGCGTGCCGCCGGTGCGGTTGAAGATGCGGATCGCCTTTGGATTGCGCACCACGTTGCGCGCCCTTGCCGCGATCAGCGCATAACCGAAGGCATTGGCGAAGGCGAGCGCCAGGAAGGTCGTCTCGAAGATCAGCATCTGTGCCCAGAAATCCGCATGCCGGTCGAGGAACTGCGGCAGGAAGGCGACGAAAAAGGTGATGCTTTTCGGATTGAGCGCGGTAACCAGCCAGGCATGCGCCGTCATTTTCGCCGACGACACCGCATCGGTGCGCGGTTCGGCCCGGAGCGCGCCGCCGGCGCGAAACAGCTTGATGCCGAGATAGATCAGATAGCCGGCGCCGATCACCTTCAGCACGGTAAACACGGTGGCCGACGCCGCCAGCAGCGCGCCGATGCCCAGCATCGACAATGTCATCGCGGTGAAGTCGCCGAGCGCCACGCCGACTGCCATCGGCAGCGCGGTGCGCCAGCCCTGGCCGAGCGCATAGGACACCACCAGCAGGATGGTCGGACCTGGAATGACCAGAAGGACTGCCGAGGCGGCGGCAAAAGCGGCCCAGTTTTCGAAGGACATTTTCTTCTCCTTGAGCTCAAAGAAGAGGATAAATCCTTGGTCCCGCGCAGATGTAAAGAGGCAAAAATCGAAAAAGCCCCTCGTTAATGCCAGGCGGCCGGCCTTCACGCTTTTTCAACCATGATTGGCGAAAATGCCTGCTATCCGGCCGGACCGTGTTTCCCGCCGATAGCGTAGGGTTTGGGTAAATGCGTGAGTTGCCGCAAGGTCTGTCGCTGCCGCACAACGGCGACGCAATCGAAACCGAAATACAGCTTTCCCGCCGCACGGTGCTGTCCGGCGCCGGTGCGCTGGCGCTGCTCGGCGTCGCCGGCTGCAGCCAGACGCTGGATCTGCCGTCGCTGCAGCTCGACGACGTCACCACCGGCTCGATCCGGCCCATCCGTCCGAGTATCAGCGTCGACAAGAACATCACCAGCCCCGACGTGATGTACGCTTCGCTCACCGACGGTGGCTTCAATGTGCCGGAAGTGCCCTATCTCAAGGTCAAGCCGGAGTTCCGCCGCCAGATCGTCGTCGATCCGACCGGCGAGCAACCCGGCACCATCGTCGTTCACTCGCAGGAACGGCTGCTCTATCTGGTGCAGCCCGGCGGCGATGCGATCCGTTACGGCGTCGGCATCGGCAAGGACGGGTTCCGCTGGTCCGGCCGCGCCAACATCCAGTACGGCAAGGAATGGCCGGTCTGGACCCCACCGCCCGAGATGATCGCCCGCAGGCCGGAACTGGTGAAATGGCAAAGCGGACAGCCGGGCGGCCTCGACAATCCGCTCGGCGCGCGTGCCCTCTACATCTATCAGAACGGCAGCGACACCGGCTATCGCATCCACGGCTCGCCCGAATGGTGGAGCATCGGCCAGGCGATGTCGTCGGGCTGCGTGCGGCTGATCAACCAGGACATCATCGATCTCTACAGCCGCGTCTCCAAGAAGAATCCGGTCGTCGTCGTCTGACCGGCGGCCAAGGCTCGAGCGATTACTCTGCCGGCTAGCGCTGCACACCCATGTACTACAATTTTGTGCGAATTCATGCGACGCTTCGCCTTGCCCAGCCATGTCCGCTCGCGTGACTGACAAGTTTTGGGAGATCGCGACATCGTTGCGCTGATCGAGGCGAGCGAAGCGGAGAAGCCGACCATGCGTGGTCCCTGCAAGAAGCAAGAAAGCAATTGATGCCGATTGTCAGGATAGCCGAACTGGAAATCGATCCTAAGCAGATCGGCAGCTACAGGGCCCTGCTTGCCGAAGAGATTGAGGCTTCTGTACGCGTCGAGCCGGGCGTGCTTTTCCTTCATGCGGTGGCAGTAAAAGGCACGCCTGAAAAGGTGCGCGTGATCGAATGCTACGCCGATCAGGCGGCCTATGAGGCCCACCTGACCACGTCGCACTTTCTCAAATACAAGGCGCAGACGGCGAGTATGGTCAGGTCACTTCGGCTCATCGAAACGGATCCTATCGCGCTGCAGGCGAAGAGTGGCCCGATTTCAAACTGACCCACTGCCTCTGCCGTTGCGCGATGCCGCAAGACAGGCGAATGTGCCTGCGATTTTCACCGCCCGGGAGACGTGAACAATGGCCGGAACTTTTGTCATCGCGCAAGGCGGCGGCCCGACCGCCGTCATCAACCAGACCGTGGTGGGCGCCACGCTCGAAATCCGCAAGCGGCATCCCGGCGCCAAGGTGCTTGGTTCCATCCACGGCGTGCGCGGAATTCGTGACGGCAATTACGTCGATCTTTCCGCCATCCCCGAGGACCGCCTGCGGCTGATCGCGGCGACACCGAGCGCCGCGCTTGGTTCGACGCGCGACAAGCCGGATGCCGCCTATTGCGACCTCATCCTCAACGGCTTGAAGAACGCCGGCGCCGATGCCTTCATCTATATCGGCGGCAACGACACCTCGGGCACGCAGCAGATCCTCACCGACGCCGCCGGCGGCAAGATCGCCTTCGTCCACGCGCCGAAAACCATCGACAACGATCTCGAGGAGAACGATCACACGCCCGGCTTCATGTCGGCGGCCGAGTTCGTCGCTGGAGCATTCCTTTCGGTCGATCTCGATTTCCGCGCTCTGCCGGGCATCTATGTCGGCATCGTCATGGGGCGGCATGCCGGTTTCCTGACGGCCGCGTCCGCGGCCTGGCAGCTCGATCAGGACAGCGGCCCGCATCTCGTCTACGTGCCGGAGCGGCCGTTCTCCGCGGCGGGCTTCATCGACGACGTTCGTGCAACGCTCGACCGCCACAAGCGCTGCATCGTTGCCGTCTCCGAAGGCGTCAGCACCGCCGACGGCAAAGCGCTGGTCGAAAGCCTGGTGCCGCCGGAAAGGCTGGAGCGCGACCAGCACGGCAACGTCAAGCTGTCGGGCAGCGACCTGCCGGCAGCCTTGGAGCGCGCGCTCGCCGAAGGATTGCCGGGCAAGCGGGCGCGCGTCGATGCGCTCGGCTATATGCCGCGCGGCTATGTCGGCGCCATCAGCGCGGTGGACGCGCAGGAGGCCTTCGATGCCGGTGCCTTCGCGGTCACAGTGGCCGACGAGGGGGGCGGTTCGGTGGCGCTGCAATATGACGGCAAGAAAACCGTGCTGAAGAAGGTGCCGCTGAAGAACGTCGCCGGCAAGACGCGCCATATGCCGGATGATTTCATGCTGCCGGATGTCAACCGGCTGTCCGATGCGGGGATGGCCTATCTGAAGCGGCTGGTCCCGCAAAAGTACAAGGTCGGCAAGCCGTTCGTCTGATGCCGGCCTTGATCTGATGGACAGCTGGTTCAGCAAAACCATCGTCGACGCCAAGACGACGATGCTGACCGAGCCCTTCGTGCACGAATTCGTGCGCGCCAACATCTGGCATCTGCGCGGCCGCGATGTCGACCTGCTGGTCGACACCGGCATGGGGATCTGCCCGCTGGCGCCGCAGATCGACACGCCGTCCGGCAAGCCGCTGCTCGTCGTCGCCACGCATATCCATCTCGATCATGTCGGCTCGCTGCACGAGTTTCCGTTGCGGGCAGGGCCGCGCCACAGCGCCGCACAGTTCGACAGCATGGATGAAGCGGTGACCTACGCCTACATGTTCCATGATCTGGAAGGCGCCGTCTCCAGGCTGCCGGCAAAGGGCTGGAAGGCGGCCGATTACAGGATTCAGCCGGCGCCTCTGGCCCGGACCCTGGACGAGGGCGATAGGATCGACCTCGGCGATCGCCAATTCCGCGTCCTGCATCTGCCCGGCCACTCTCCGGATTCGATCGCGCTGTTCGACGAGGCTGACGGCCTGTTCTTCGCCGGCGACGCCATCTACGACGCCATGCTGATCGACGACCTGCCGGATTCGGATCGTGCCGCCTATCGCCGCACGATGCAGTGCCTGCTCGAGCTGCCGATCCGCATCGGCCATGGCGGTCATGGACCGAGCTTCGACGGCAGGCGGATGCGCGAGATCGCCACCACCTATCTCAGCCGGACCGACCGGAAAGGCGAATAGGAGGCCTCGGCTGAGGCGGCGCAAATCTGAAGCGATTTGTCTTGCGCAGCTATTTTGTTCTTGCTTTGTGCCGGCAGCTATGCTAGTAATCTGGGTATGGTGCTGATTCGCCCCAATGACCCGCCGACCCGCCGCAAGGCGGGTTTTTGTTTTCGGGTTTCGGCGCCAGCCCGGCAAGGCGGCTGCCAGCCGGAAATTAAATCTTCGTAATATTATCTGGAAACCACGATCGGCGCCCTAGATGCGGGGCTGTCGATCCGGTCGGCCGCCGTGCCAGGCGAGACAGGCAAGGCCGACACGCCGATAGAGCATTCCGGTGACGGAACGCTGCGGCGCCCGATCAATCTCTCGCCCGGACAACGGCCATGTCACCAATCCAGACCCTTCGCAGACATCGCGTCGCCGCTCTGCTGGGCGCCGCGCTGATCGTCAGCCCCTTCGCCCTGCCCCTCGCTCCCAGGCTGAATGATGTCCTGGCGGCAACAGTGACCCCACCTGTCACCGGAATGACGGCGCCCAGCGGTTCGTTCGCTCCGGTCGTGGCGGCCGACAAACCGGCAGTGGTGACCATCGCGACGGTCATGAAAGTACAACAGCCGGACACCATGAGCGACGCCTCTCCCTTTGGCGGAACCTCGCCTTTCGACGACTATTTCCGCCATTTCTTCGATGACCAGGGACAGCCCGCCCCCAAGACACCGCCGGAACAGGCGCCGCGCACCGAGGCCCTCGGCTCAGGCTTCATCGTCGGCGCCGACGGCACCATCGTCACCAACAATCACGTCGTCGACGGCGCCCAGTCGATCAAGGTGACGCTCGACGACGGCACCGAGCTTCCCGCCAAATTGATCGGTCATGACGCCAAGAACGATCTTGCCGTGCTCATGGTCAAAGCCGGCAAGCCCTTGCCGATCATCAAATGGGGCGATTCCGACAAGCTCATGCCGGGCGACCAGGTGCTCGCGTTCGGCAATCCTTTCGGCCTTGGCACCACGGTCACGGCCGGCATCGTCTCGGCGCGCGGCCGCGACCTGCATAGCGGGCCGTTTGACGACTTCATCCAGATCGACGCACCGATCAACCGGGGCAATTCCGGCGGCCCGCTAACGGATGTGAACGGCAATGTCGTCGGCATCAACACGGCGATCTTTTCGCCGAATGGCGGCAGCGTCGGCGTCGGCTTCGCCATCCCCTCGGACCAGGCGCAAAAGGTCGTCGCCAAGCTGATGAAGGGCGGCTCCATCCAGTACGGTTATCTCGGCGTCCAGATCCAGCCGGTGACGCCTGACATGGCGAGCGCCATCGGCCTCGATCACGCAGCCGGCGTGCTGGTCGCGCAGGTCAGCGACGGATCGCCGGCCGCCAAGGCCGGCATCGAGACCGGCGACGTCATTACCAGTTTCGCCGGCCGCGACATAAAGGATCCAAGGGATCTGTCGCGCACCGTCGCCGACGTTGCGCCCGGCACGAGGGAAACCCTCAATGTCTGGCGCCAGGGGCAAAGCCTGCAGATCTCCGTCGAGGTCGGGCGCAACGAAGACGACATGGCAACGGGATCGGTGACCAGCGATCGGCGTCAGCCGTCGACGGAGCAGGGCCTTCGCGCACCGGCGCTCGGTCTCGGCCTGATGGACGTCACCCCGGATGTGCGCCAGGCAATGAACCTGGCAGGCAACCAGCACGGCGCGCTGGTCGAGCGCGTCGACCCGAACAAGGCGGCATCGGCTTCCGGCATCCAGCCCGGCGACATCATCGTCGCCGTCGACCAGCATCCGGTGAGGAACGCCAGGCAGGCTAACCAGGCGATTGTGCAGGCTGCCAAATCTGGCAAGAAATCGGTGCTGCTGCTTGTCGAGCGTGGCGACGCCCAGATGTTCGTCGCCGTCCCCTTCGCCAGTGGCTGAAGCGGGCGCCGCGCTGCCAAGATCGATGTAGAGCATTGCCGCCAGGCCGGAGCCAAGATTTCGGTTGCCCGCGCACGCGTCTTCGAGAAAACTGACAAAGGTCGATTGGACCTTGCGCAAACGGATATTCTCGATGGTTACCCGAGGCTTCTCTTCCGGACGAAAGCCGCCGACGGATACGGATGCACGTATCCCGCCGGGGCAATATCTCGAGCAAGGTTTCCCGGTCCTGTCGGCCGGCCCGACGCCGCATGTCCGCACCGAGGATTGGTCGTTTACGCTTAAGCACGGGCCGCGGCCGATCAAGAAGTGGAACTGGGCCGAGTTCAACGCGCTGCCCTTGACCAAGATGACGCGCGACATCCATTGCGTCACCGCATGGACCAAGTTCGACACCGCGTGGCAGGGCGTGCTGGTCGACGACATCCTTGCCGACGCCGGCATCGAGCCGCCCACCGCCTTCACGCTGGCGCTGGGTTTCGACGGCTATTCCACCAATGTGCCAACGAAGGATCTCACCGGCGGCAAGGCGATGGTGGCACTGCTTTACGAGGGCAAGCCGATCACCCCCGATCATGGCGGCCCGGCCCGGCTGCTCGTTCCGCACCTCTATTTCTGGAAATCGGCCAAATGGCTGAACGGGTTGCAGTTCACCGAGCGTGACGAGCCGGGTTTCTGGGAATTGCGAGGTTATCATATCTACGGCGATCCGTGGCGCGAGCAGCGCTACACGAACGATCCATGAGCGACGCACCGGCGGCGCAGTCGCCCTGGCAGACGGTCACCATCACCCGCATCCAAAAGCGCACGCCGCGCGTCACCAGCTTTTTCCTGCAGCCGTCGCGGCCCTTCGTCTACCATGCCGGACAGCATGTCGATGTCAGGTTGACAGCGCCGGACGGCTATCAGGCGCGCCGCTCCTACTCCATCGCCTCGGCGCCGGAGACCGGCGAGACCATCGAACTGGCGATTGAAAAACTCGAGGACGGCGAGGTCTCGCCGTTCTTTCACGAGATCGCGGCGGTGGGCGACGAGGTCGAATTGCGCGGGCCGCTCGGCGGCCATTTCGTCTGGTCCGACGGCGATGGCGGACCGCTCCTGCTCGTCGGCGGCGGGTCGGGCGTGGTGCCGCTGATGTCGATGGTCCGTCACCGGGCGATGCGGGGATCGCTGGTCGCCGCCACCTTGGTGTTTTCGGCGCGGGTCTGGGACGAGGTGATCTTTCGCGACGAGTTGATCGACCTCGCCGAGCGCCGGGATGGCTTCGACCTGGTGCTGACGCTGACGCGCGAGCCGGCCCGCCGTCCGGCAGATCATGCGCGGCGGGTCGACGCCGCGATGATGGTGCAAGCCATGACGAGGCTGCCCGCGCCGCCGAAGCTCGCCTTTGTCTGCGGCTCGAACGCATTCGTGACGGCCGCCGCCGAGGCACTGATCGATGCCGGGGTGCCTGCGGCACTCATCCGCACCGAACGCTACGGGGTCTGACCGGTTCTGCTTGCCCGGTTGCTGCCTTTGTTGGGCGGCATAAAGCAGGCCAAAAGCAGCCGCAACGCCGACGCCGCGTTTGGCCGAAATGGTTAACGATTCGACAAAGAGCCTCGGCTGCGACTTTTGTCGGTTTAAAAAATCGAACCGAACGGTTCGTTTCTGTTGACAATGCGTGCAGGACGCTGTGAACGCTGCCTCCCCAAGTCACCTTGCAGCCAGACCGATACTATGGGCTATCTACTTGATATTTAGCAATAAAATTGTGGCGAAGGGAATCTCTGGCACAATTTCAAGGTGTAGATTCTTGGTCCACACCAAACAACTTCGTGATTGGAAACTGGCCATCGCCTTTCCCACATCGGGGCTGTCCGAACGACGCGAATTCCTCCCAAGACACGCCGCTGGACGGACGGAAAAACTGAGATACTGGAGTACTAAAATGAAAAAGATCGCTCTTGCCGCCGTCGCCGTTTTGGCCATCACCGGCAGCGCCTTCTCTGGCAGCGACAACTTTGGTTCCAAGGGTGCGAACCAGCCTGCCGCTTCGGTCGACAGCTCGTATACGGCTTCCATTCAGAAGCCGGCTCATGCTGACCAGCAGCCTGTCCAGGGCGCCGACCGTAACCTCTTCGGCAACAACTAACAGTCGATCCCAGCATCAGGGCGGCGGGCATATCCGCCGTCCGGGGATCTGAAAAATTCAGGAGTATTAAGATGAAAAAGATCGTTCTTGCTGCCGCCGCCGTTTTGGCCATCACCGGCAGCGCCTTCGCGGGCAGCGACAACTTTGGTTCCAACGGAGCCAACCAGCCTGCTGTCTCGGTCGACAGCTCCTACACGGCTTCCGTCAAGACGTCGGACCAGGCTGAAAAGCAGCCGGTTGTCCAGGGCGCCGACCGTAACCTCTTCGGCAACAACTAACAGCCGATCCCACCATCAAGGCGGCGGCATGCCCGCCGCTTGATTTCGAAAATCCAGGAGTACCCAAAATGAAAAAGATTGTTCTTACTGCCGCCGCTCTCTTGATTGCCGCCGGCAGCGCTTATGCCCGCAACGACAATGTTGGCGGGACCGACATCAACAAGCAGTCGACCGTCAACGTCGACAACACGCAGACGTATTCGGTACGTGACAGCAACTCGCCGATCTACAAGCTGCTGAACTCGTCTGGCGATGTGCCCAAGTCCGCGCCTCAGGGCGCCGACCGCAACCTCTTCGGCAACAACTAGAGCAATTCCAGGAAAAGTGTGAAACGGTTTTCCGTCCGGAATTGCTCCAAACAAAGAGATAGAGCGGTTCGGCGTTCCGTGAAACGATGAATCGCTCTAACGGCCGAACTGGAATTCCAGACAAGAGCGGCGCGGCCATGCCGCCCCGCGTGTTTTTTTTTTTGAGGAATAAAAGCAGGATGAACCAGCCGATTGGAATGCGGGATG